>CAYUEH010000196.1:0-3556 GCA_964442465.1 uncultured Laspinema sp.
TTAATGTTAGTCATGCCGATCGCCCCACTCCAGGCAAAACTTTCCAGGCAAAACTTAGGGAGCATTAATTCTGAGACTGCTCACAATAACCGGATGATTAAGCACCAAAGGCGATCGCCCCCAATTATGACATCCCATCTCGACGCCCCAACTCATAGACGCCACAAATAATACAGGCAATAATCCCCACAGAAATCGCCCAACTACTCCCCAGGGTGAATTGCACACCCCAATTACAAACTCCCCCCATCGCTAGAAAGGGGACAATACTCAATACCGAGGCATAGAGGGCATTTTGGGACTCTCTAGCCCGTTTTGAGCGCTCAAACTCTTTTTCTGAGGTGTAGAGGGCGCGATCGGCAAAATTAAACCAGCGATTGAGTTGTTCCGTCACCCATTCACCCAGGCTGGAAAGCCCCAGGTATAAAGCCAGGGCCCATAATGAGGCTCCCGCTAAGGCGGTGGTATCGACTGCAAAATGAAAGGGAAAAATTTCAGTTAACATAGTTGAGGCACTGGGGTCATGAATTTATCTTTTCAGCGATTTTAACAAAAGTTAAGAATTCAGGATCCGGTATCCTCGGATGAGATGAGATTGATTCAGGGCAGCCCCAAAATTAAACCGATTTATGGATTCGGTGCGTGAATGAGTGACCAGGGTACAACTTAGGGTAAAATCCACGTCGAGAAAATAACTTTCCACAATAGCGTTGGGGTAGGGCCTGCTGAATGACTGGGGTGCAGGATTTTATGGAACGCAATGGGTTCTCAAGCGGGACCATTACCTCGATGTGGTGGATCAATCCACCCTCAAAATGGGGGCACATTTAATGTCATGGCCCTCTTGAGACGCGATTTATCTGTTTGATGCTCAAACGGATGGGAACCGATTCATAATGTTAATCTGCGGTTGAGGAATTGAAGTGATGATGCGAAATGCTATCCCCGGATGGATGCACAAAAACTTAACCCGTACTTTACGACGGCTGTTTTTTGTCGGGCTAGGTTTAGCGGTGATACTGGTTCTGGGGTTGCAACCCCAGGTTGCTCACTCTCAAGGACCGGGAGTGCCACAGACGGCAGCGGCGAATTATTGGCAAGGGGCTTCCTTTCCTGTGGAAAATTTTCAGGCTTATACCTCGCCGTTTGGCTATCGTCAGTCCCCGACTGGCGGTTTCACCCGGGAATTTCACTCGGGTTTAGATATTGCGGCACCGATGGGAAGTTATGTCCGCAATTGGTGGGCGGGAACGGTGTCTCAGGTGATCGATGACGATCGCTGTGGCATTGGTTTGGTGATCACATCCGGAGACTGGGAACATATCTATTGCCATATGCAAGGCGCCGTTGAGCGTTCCGGGGGGCGTCGTTACCTGATCGATCGCACCGGGGGCTTACAAATTTTTGACGGTCAACAGGTTCCCGCTGGGGTCCGCATCGGGCGAGTGGGGATGTCAGGACGCAGTACGGGTCCTCATCTCCATTGGGGTCTGAGATATGCCGATGAGTGGTATGACCCGGCATTAATTTTGCGGGCCATGTATGGCTCATCTCGGCGTATTTCAATGCAACCTTAAAAAAAAGCTCCCCCCCGGTTGAGGGCGGAAGCTAATTGAATCAAGCCCGCCTAGGCGGGCTATTTTTTTTACAGTTAACCGTTGCTGACAAGCTGTTTTTCCGGGAGGTCAACAGATTGGCTGACGAGTTGGCGGAAGTCTTCCCCTTCGATGGTTTCTTGCTCTAACAGCATATCCACGAGGGAATCAAGCAGTTGCCGATGCTGACGGAGGATGACTCGGGCTTTTTCATAGCAGTCAAAGGCGATTTCTCGCACCTGGCGGTCCACTTTGGAGGCAACTTCTTCGGAATAGTCGGCTTTGCTGCCGAGGTCCCGACCTAAAAAGACTTCGGCGTTTTGGGTTTCTAGGGCGAGGGGACCTAATGCGGACATTCCGTAGCGGGTGACCATTTCTCGGGCTAAATCGGCAACCACGCGGATATCGTTACTGGCTCCAATGGTGACTTCCGTTTCCCCAAATACTTCCTGTTCGGCGGCCCTCCCCCCGAGGGTAATGGTAATCCGGTCTATTAACCAAGCTCGGGTGTAGAGACCACTATCAATCATTTCTTCGTTGAAACTTTGTTGAGCGAAGCCGCCAATGCCGCCAGAACGGGGAATGATGGTGACTTTGTTTAAGGGGTCGGAATTTTCCAACAGGGTCATCAGCAGGGCGTGACCGACTTCGTGGTAGGCAATCAGGCGCTTTTTCTTGCTATCGAGTAGGGGGGTCAGTTGCATCCCGATGGTGATGCGATCAATGGCGTCGTCGATTTCCAAGTGGCCAATCTCTTCTTTGCGTCGCCTTGCGGTTAAAATGGCGGCTTCGTTGAGCAGGTTGGCTAAGTCGGCACCGGAAAATCCAGGGGTGCGACGGGCGATCGCCTCGATGGAGACTTCGGGGGCCAGTTTCTTATTCCGGGCATGGACTTGTAAAATTCCCAGGCGGCCATTATAACTGGGTAAATCGACGGTCACCTGGCGGTCAAATCGTCCGGGACGGAGCAAGGCTTGGTCCAAAACGTCGGGTCGGTTGGTGGCAGCAATAATAATAATTCCGGAGTTGCCCTCAAATCCATCCATCTCGGTGAGGAGTTGGTTGAGGGTCTGTTCGCGCTCGTCGTTGCCGCCACCGATGCCGGCGCCACGCTGACGACCCACGGCATCAATTTCATCGATGAAGACGATGCAGGGGGAGTTTTCTTTGGCTTTTTTGAACAGGTCCCGGACGCGGGAGGCCCCGACGCCGACAAACATTTCCACGAATTCAGAACCCGAGATGCTGAAGAAGGGGACGCCTGCTTCTCCGGCGATCGCCTTGGCAAGTAAGGTTTTGCCGGTTCCCGGGGGTCCAATTAACAGGACGCCTTTGGGAATTTTGGCCCCGATCGCCGTAAATCGTTCGGGTTTTTTCAGGAAGGTGACCACTTCTTGCAGTTCTTCTTTAGCTTCCTGAATTCCGGCAACGTCATCAAACATGACGCCGGTTTTGGCTTCCATTTGAAATCGGGCTTTGGATTTGCCAAAACTCATGGCTTGATTTCCCGCTTGTGCCGATCGCTTGACAATCATCATCAATCCTCCAATTAACAGGAGAATTAACAGCAGATTGGCAGCCATGCCAAAGGCGGCAGAGGGGTCAGAGGTGGGCTGAACGTCCAATTGGATCGTCTCTGCTGCCCGGTTTTGTTCTCTAATTCTTTCAAATAATTCCGGGTGGCGATCGAACAGGGGAACGGTATATTCCTGATCGCCCTGTAGTAATTTAACTCGGGCAACTCCTTGGGCCGGATCCACTGCTACCCGTTGGACTTCTCCGGCATCAATTTTCCGCAATAATTCGCTATAACTCAGGGCAGTGGCTTCGGTTTGGGCGATCGCCGGAGTGGTCAGCAGCACCCCTTGAGTCAGTATTCCCGATGCCAGCATTGCCCCTAGGGTACTGGCTAGTTTGGCCGGGAGAGATGTTTTTTTAGCGACAGGCCCTGTACTGTTGGC
>CAYUEH010000196.1:3656-7214 GCA_964442465.1 uncultured Laspinema sp.
ACCTGTGCCTGTTTGAAGTTGTCTATGCTGAGGTCCCAAAGATGAACCCTCGGCGATTGATCCCTCGAAATTAGGTCCCGTTTCTAGTTTAACGTTTGTCTGGTCGCCCTGCCTTGATCCGGTGTTGCTCCTGCAATAGACTTCTTGCAAAATAACGGATTGATCCCCCTTTCCCGGAGATCCCCCTCCCGTCCCCCTTAAAAAGGGGGAAGCCATTCGCAAGAGGTCTAATTAAAACCCTCCCCCTGGGCGAAATCCCAAAGGGGAGGGTTTAATGCCTGCCGAATCAAGGGATCCGGCATCTGTTGACCTTCACGCTATTTGACCGACGATTGAGTTGGCGTCGGGTTAGAGGCGGACGGTGCAGACGGGGGATGGCATTTGGTCCTATTTAGCTGTTGGGAATGCTGATCTGAATGGAGCGCCGAGATGCCATGAGTGCCAAGGGAAGTTGGCAGTGGGGAGACTGGGAAAATGTGCGATCGCAATCGAGTTTAACGGGATGAAATTGCCACTAACATCAGGGCGGCTACGCTCAAGGTGACCACTTGCAGGGCGATGGTGCCTGCTAACCAGCGAAAAGGTTTCCACGTATAATCCATAAATGACTCCTCCTCAACACCGTGAGGAATACTGACGTTCATGCTCCACGAATTCTCCACCCATTTGGGTGATTCGATCGCGTTGGGTTGTGCGATCGTTATCACCGGAGATCTTGATGGCGATCGCATGGCTGGCGGTTTCCCAGTTTTGGGGATCGCTAGAGCGCCGATCATACTGGCGATCCCGGTAGGCGATCGCCAGGACTGACGGGTAAAAAAATGGATGGATTATTATTTTCCTGATGCTCCATTTTTATCCAATTTCTGACTTTCAAGGTCTTTTGACTCTCCCTCACCATAACAAAATGTCCCCCCTAGACGATGGGAAGGGGCTTTCCCGGGAGAAAGCCCCTACAAACGACTCAATTTTCATCAATTGTGTCTGTTTTCTAATTTAACATCCCATCCATGACAGCATTTTCCCGAATCCTCCCTCTACTCAAGGGATTCTCTGGAGGTTCATCCCAAGCCCCCAGTCCGATTGTCTCAGTATGACTCTCGGTTCTAATGAATTGTTTCATCCGGGGATGTTCTACCAGTTTACCACAGAAACTGATAGGGGTTTGTTAACTTCACCCGACGAAACCCGTCTTCCTCTGGAAAACGGGTCCCTTAATTATCCAGTGATTTCACTCCACACAGGGATCTCAACAAATGTGCGATCCCCTCTCTACCCTCAGATAGATTTTTAGTGATGGTGGTGATGGTGATGGCTGTGAGGAGCCGCCACTAAGGGGGTTCCGGCTACCGCAGCGCGATCGCTGAGTAATTCCTCAATTAAAGGGTTCGCCCATTCTGCCACCATTTTCAAAAACTCCGGCTGTTCATTCACACAGGGCATCTGAATATAACTCACATCGGAGTGCCGTTTCTCTAAATCATGAATAATATGATGCACATCCAGCAGAGTTTCATGATTTTCCGTCGCAAACCCAATCGGCATAAACACCACCGCCTTTGCGCCAAGTTGGATCAAGTTCTCGGCAGCAAGGGTGGCATTGGGTTGAGTCCAGTCAATCAACGGAGTTTGGTGGTTCAGCCAACCCACGGAAATCAGAGGATAGCGCTCAATCAGTTTATCCCGCACGGCATCATAGAGGGCTTGACTTTCAGTAATGCCCGAAGTAAAGCCTTTTGCCTTGTGAGGACAACCGTGATTCATGAGTACAATCCCGATTTGTGAGGCAAAATGTTCCCCGGTGAGTTCAGCAGCAATGGTTTGTTCGACCATTTGTGCCATTAAATTGATATAGGCGGGTTGGTTATAAAAAGAAGGGATATAGCGCATATCCTTAACCCACTGTTCGCTCTCCCCCTCACTCAGCTTTTCTAAGGCTAAATTGACTTGTTCTACAGCAATCCCACTGGTAAAGATAGAATCCACCACTAACAGGGGATAAATCAGCAGTTTATCAAATCCTTCGGCTTTAATTTGGGTGAGAACTTGCTCCGGGAGGTGCGGCGCACAGAAGTTAAAGGCTTTGAAGACTTTAATGCGATCGCCCCACTGATGTTGCAGTTCATGCTCGATTCCCTCCCGTTGTTTCTCAAAAATGGCATTGTGAGGGGAGATGAATTTGCCATGTTGATGACTCCACTCATGGAAATCAAAAATGGCGAGTAATTTTGCCAGGGGGGGGTATATCCAGCTTGGAACAGGTGCGAACTTCGCCGTGAGTAGATTCAGCGCTTGCTCGTTATAGTTGGCAAAGTCGTCATAACTTTCGACTTCGCCATACCCCATGAGTAAAACAGCGACGCGATCGCCTTGCGAATCACTGCCACTGCTGACTGTTGTTACTTGTTGTTGTTCGGGACTTGCAACCACGGTTGACTCCTCAATATTCGAGTTAGGGTTCTGCGATCGGGTTCATGTTTCCGATTCCCTCTAGGGTAACATCCCCTCGGGGGGGAAGGAGGGGTGCGGTGAACCCAACCCAGGGACGGGATTGGCAAGACTGGGTAAAGATGAAAAAGCCCTCCCCAATGTCTTGAGGAGGGTTAAATCTGTTGTTGCCGGTTCGTCTAAAAGGCGCAATAGTAGACGGAACCGACATCAACCGACTCTAGGCGATCGCTCCTAGGAACCAGTGCCTCAAAGCTATGACCCTCAAAACTGGGACGCCAAAATACCAACAGGGGAACAGCATTATTTTGGAATTGGAACGCACCAATGGGTGCAGGAATTCCCGGTTGAACGGATCGAGAAAAATCAATCGGTTCCTCGTAGGCACCCGGCATGGACAAAATTTCCACCGGATTGGTGTAGAGATCGGTTCCGGCATTGTCAGCAACCGTTAACAAGGCGGTATTCTCGCTGGTTTGTTCCAACACAATGATGGTTTCTCCCGCTTCCCAAGCGCGGATTTGCATGGGGTCTGGCGGATCTCTGCGCAGGACTCCCTCGGGAATGCGATCGATGGGGAGGGTTTCCAAAGATAAAGCAGTGGCAGTATCTCCTTGAGAAGGTGGCAACACCCAAACTGCTCCTTCTGGGAAGGTTTGAGACGCATTAAAGGTTGCCATTGGGGTGGGACTGTCGTTACAACCGTAGGGTTCATTTTGCCAGCGCCTCAAGGTCACTTCTTCGCGAATTCCCGGTGCGATCGCCACCAAAGGAGTCCCTGGATCAACTAACGACCATTGTTCAGAAAACATGGCAATTTGTGCCTCCCCACTGGTGGGAGAAAAGGGAAACTTAGTGACGCCATCTTGTTGGACTTTGGTGCCAAATCCTAGCCATCCTGGAAACTCTAAAAATCGCTGTTCCGGCAAATCTCTTTCTGCTTCGGGGATGGTAGGTGGGGCGTTATTCTCCCAAATTGTGCAGCTATTCAGTCCAGAAAAGAGGAGTAGAAGACTTAAAAGGGTTAGAGAAAGTTTGGTTTTGGGTTGGGGGATGGAAAGGTTGATTTTTTTCATGTCTTCTTTGAGTTTATCCAAGATCTCCAGCCTA
>CAYUEH010000196.1:7314-8918 GCA_964442465.1 uncultured Laspinema sp.
ACTTCCGGCAGCCACCGCTTTAAAATATCCGCAGAGGTATCCCGTCGGACCCCGAGATTATAAGCGGTAATTTCTTCTCCCGTTTGACAAGCTGCCGCGACAATTCTGCCGGTCCAGCCTAAGTATTCTGGGTCTCCGGTTCCATTTACAAAGGAGTCACCGACAAAACATATCCGGCTTTCTGTCATGATTTCAACCTCTTATTGTTGGGAGAGTCGTTTCACACTTTCCCCGGCGAGTAACTGATGAGCATCAGCTAAGAGTCCAGGGATTTTATCCGCATGAGGACTCTTCGCTAGACATTGACTAAAATCTAAAGTTTCGATGGCTTCGGCTTTTTCCCCTGGGAACCAATGGTTAGCATTTCCGAGCAAGTTATAGCGCATTTTGGCATACTCAACCATATCGTAGGCGATCGCCAGATTTCTCAGCCATAAAATCAGGTAAATGTTAATCGAATTGGGGGTTTCTTCTGGGGTGGGTAAGCCGATATGCCAGCTTTTTACCCAATCTTCTCCAAATCGGGCGATCGCCGCCTGTTCCAACCGCTCAATAATCGGCGGTAACAGTTCCTCAGCATCTTCTAAAAGCTCTAAAGTTTTCAAATGTTCCTCAAAATCCGTGGGTTTGGATGCACCAATACTTAAGGTATGAACTTGAGGATGAGACAAGCAAAATAAGTCATTAAATACAATTGGACTCAGGGGTTGGCAGAGTTCCACTAATCTTTTAGGAGGACTGTAAAGATTTCCCCCTTTATTAGAAGGACTAATAATAAAAACACCCATATCCTGTTGAGTTGCTGCTTCAATTGCAGGCCAATTTCCCTGATTAATATAGTACCAATGCAGATTCACATAATCAAACCGATTGCTGTGAATTGCCTTGATAATTACCTCCGTTGGCGCATGAGTCGAAAACCCAACAAACCGGACTCTCCCTTGCGCTTGAAACTCTTTAACCACATCCAAACATCCCCCAGGACGAAGGCTGTAATCTAACAATTCCGGGGTATTAATCCCATGAACTCCCAACAAATCCACATAATCTAACTTTAAATTAGACAGAGATTGTTCCAAAGTTGCTCTAAATTCCTCCGGGTTTTCCGTCGGTCCAACTTTGGTTTGCACAATGAGTTTTTCTCGGGGTAATTTCGGGAGAATTTCCCCCAATTGAATTTCCGAAGTTCCGTATCCCCTAGCGGTTTCAATATGATTAATTCCCACTTCCAGGGAACGCCGGATAATCGCTTCTACATTCTCTTGATTATTCGCCGGAATCGTGGATTGCGGCACATCTTGCCACTTGTACTGATATCTCATGCCGCCACAAGAAAATACCGGCATTTGCAATTCAGTTCGTCCAAAGCGTCGGTATTGCATCATTGGAATTTCAATTTGATATTAACAACCAGCAGAAGTTTAAACCCCCGCCTGTAGAGGCGATTCGAGAATCGCCAGTCCATCGGATTCATCAAACAATCAATCTTGTATGATAATCCATTGTGTAGAGGCGATTCGAGAATCGCCAGTCCCTCGGATTCATCAGACAATAGACCTCTTGCAAAAAAAGGATTGATCCCCCCAACCCCCCTTAAGAAGGGG
>CAYUEH010000197.1:0-2431 GCA_964442465.1 uncultured Laspinema sp.
CACCAGTGTTCATTCTTCACCCCCGATCTTCAATTGAGCCCGGTGTTAAGCGGATTCTGGTTTCGGTAAGGAGGACGGATGGACAATCAATTCCGCTGTTGAGCGTTTCTCGACCATCTCTCGGGTAATGGTGCAGCGAGTGACATCCTTGCGGGATGGCAACTCGTACATCACATCGAGCATTAATTCCTCCACAATTCCGCGCAATGCTCTGGCCCCAGTTTTCCGCCGGTACGCTTCCTGGGCGATCGCCCGAATGGCATCGGGTTTGAACTCCAGATTCACGTTATCCATCCGCAGTAATTTTTGATACTGCTTCACCAGGGCGTTCTTGGGTTCGGTCAAGATTTCCGTGAGGGCATCTTCATCGAGGGGATCGACCACCGCCAGCACTGGAATCCGACCGATGAATTCAGGAATCATCCCAAATTTCACCAAATCATCCGGCTGTAAATTCTTGAGAATATCTGCGGTGCGTTTTTCCTTCGACTGAGCATCTCCGGGTTGAATAAAGCCCATTGACTTTTTACCCGTGCGCTGTTCCACCACCTTTTCCAGACCCACAAAGGCTCCACCACAGATAAACAGAATATTGCTCGTGTCAATCTGGATGCAATCTTGATAGGGGTGTTTGCGTCCGCCTTGGGGGGGGACATTGGCGACGGTTCCTTCTAGCATCTTGAGCAGAGCTTGTTGAACCCCTTCACCGGAGACATCTCGGGTAATCGATGGGTTTTCACTCTTGCGGGCGATTTTGTCGATTTCATCGATATAGATGATGCCGCGTTGGGCTTCTTCTACATCGAGATCGGCGACTTGGAGTAATCGCAACAAGATATTTTCCACATCTTCACCGACATACCCCGCTTCGGTTAAGGTGGTCGCATCTGCAACGGCAAAGGGAACCTCCAGAACATCCGCTAAGGTTTGAGCCAATAAGGTTTTTCCACAACCTGTGGGCCCAATGAGCAGAATGTTTGACTTTTGCAGTTCGACTGGATCCTCAGCCCCAATTTTCCCACTGGCCTTCGCTTGCGTGTAGCTCAGGCGCTTGTAATGGTTATAAACCGCGACGGAAAGCACTTTTTTGGCTTCATCTTGACCAATCACGTGCTCATCGAGATGTTTTTTGATCTCGCGCGGTTTAGGCATTTGATTCAGGGAGATATTGACGGCTTTGCGCCGCTTTTGGGGTTGTTCCGTCCGGGGTACGGGTTGAGGTGCTGCGGCATTGGAGTCAAATAGCTCCTCATCTAAAATTTCATTGCACAGGTCCACGCATTCATCGCAAATATAGACTCCCGGACCTGCGATTAATTTGCGTACTTGCTCCTGAGATTTGCCACAAAAGGAACATTTTAGATGGGAGTCGTACTTAGACATAGACGGCCTCTTACTTTTGTGCGGTAACAGCCTCTCCCGATTTCGGAAGACCCTGCTTGGTAATAACCTGGTCAATTAGACCATAGGCTCTCGACTCTTCTGCCGACATAAAGAAATCCCGATCGGTGTCGGCTTCAATGCGCTCTAGGGGTTGTCCGGTATGAAAAGCCAGTAGTTCATTTAACTGACTTTTATGATAAAGAATTTCCTTGGCTTGGATCTCAATATCAACCGCTTGTCCCTGAGCACCACCGAGAGGTTGGTGAATCATAATCCGGGAAGAAGGCAGTGACATCCGTTTGCCTTTGGCGCCTGCGGTGAGCAAAAATGCTCCCATACTGGCAGCCAAGCCGTAACAGATGGTCGCCACATCCGGGCGAATCTGTTGCATGGTATCGTAAATCGCCATTCCTGCGGTGACTGAGCCACCGGGGGAGTTGATATAGAGCTGAATATCCTTTTCCGGGTCTTCCGCATCTAAAAAGAGCATCTGCGCCACGATTAAGTCGGCAACATTGTCATCAACTGGGGTCCCCAGAAACACGATTCTTTCCCGGAGTAGGCGCGAATAAAGGTCAAACCCGCGTTCCCCCATCCCGGATTGTTCCACCACCATTGGGATCACGTTCTGGCTGGTGGAGGCAATCTCTAGGCTTTTGGAGCCGGAGATTGGATAATAAGGAGTTTGAGATATAAGCATCCGATCTGAGTTCATGCCAGGGTCAGCTTTTCGAGAAAGTAGATATCAAGCAAATTTTTTTGGGTTTTTACGCCATTATAGTGTTTGCTCTGTCTATATTATGCCGCAGCGCACCGAGGACGGGCAGAAATTTCAAGAAAAATGCACAAATTGGATTTTTCTTTAGAATCAAATCACAATTGCTCTGGAGATTTCTGGGGTTCCCGGTATTTGCAAGAGGGCGATCGCGCTGCGGGTCTCGTCGCGGACCCTGGGTTCAGATGGGTTTATTGCGGGGAGTCGGTTGCCTCGACTTCGACGACTTCACCGACGCTTTCTTCCCCTTCTGCTTCTGCTGCTTCTGCTGCT
>CAYUEH010000197.1:2531-6669 GCA_964442465.1 uncultured Laspinema sp.
GAAGTCAAGCGATCGCGATCGACATCCGGTGGCAAGCGGTCCTGGAGTTCCTCAATCCGAGCATTGACTTCCTCTGCGGTGACGGAGAGGGACTCACGAGCGGCCACTTCTTTCAAGGCGAAGGATTTCCGTAAGTTGGCGATCGCCTCGGGTTGGGACTGCTGGCGCAGTGCTGCCACGGTTTCCTTGGTGTACAGCTTTTTGACATCAATCCCATAATTGGCAAGCTGCATCATGGATTGCTGCAAGATATTATCCAGCTCGCGATCGATTAAGGTTTCCGGGAGTTCGACTTCGACGACTTTTTCGATCGCCTCTACCAATGCCGCGTGCTTATTCGCTTTGGTTTCGCGATCGGCTTTCTCCTGATACTGCTTCTCCAAAGACTCGCGCAGTTCTGCCAGGGTTTGATACTCGCTCACCGCTTGGGCGAAATCATCATCTAATTCCGGCAACTCTTTTTCTTTGAGTTCTTTCACCGTAATCGTAAAAATCGCTTCCTTCCCAGCTAAATCCTCGTTGGGATAATCTTCAGGAAAGGGCACGTTTAACTCTTTTGTTTCCCCAACTTGCAAACCAATAATTCCCTCAACGAAGCCCTTAATAAACCGGCCTTCACTGAGTTCAATTTGAAAGTTTTCGGCCTCTCCTCCGGGCAAGGGTTCAGGTTCTCCACCTTCTTCGTTGATGATTTTTCCGATATAATCAACAATGGCAACATCTTCAGCTTGGGCGGCTCTTTCCTCTACTGGAATTAAGGTCGCTTGCTCTTTGCGACGTTCTTCTAAAAACTGATCCACTTCTGCGGGATCATATTTGATTTCTTCGGCTCTAATTGCCAGTCCGGTGTAATCGCTGAGGGTGACTTCCGGGGGGACATCAACGGAAACTGAAAACACCAGGGGTTCTCCCGGTTGGTACTGCGAGACTAATTCCTCAAAGGAGGAGATTAACTCAAAATTCCCCAAGGCCGGAATCTCTTCATCTTTGACGACTTTTTCTAGGCAATTTTGAATTAAATCCTCGACTGCTGCGGCTTTGATCCGGGAAGTTCCCATGCGCTGTACCAACACTGAGCGCGGTACTTTTCCTTTCCGAAACCCAGGAATGCTAGCCTGACGGCTAAATTGCTGAATCACCTGTTCGTAGGCTTTCTGAGACATATCGGGGGTCACTTCAATTTCCAGACCAAGTTTGCTGGCGGGAAGCTTTTCCTGGGTAACTTTCATGGGCGTTCTCTTCGACAAATTCTGTTAATTCTCGATTGATTTTTTGGGCGTTTTATCGTCCTGATTCCGTTGAGCAGAAGGAATTTCCTCCTGGTCTGATGACTGGACCTCTGCCCCAGGCAGGCCCACTGACAAGGGGGTAAGTCCTGCGGCCATCGCGCTCAGGATCGGGCAACTGGGTCAAGCCCAAGGCTATCTTTGCTGCAACTATAGATCCTAGCCGATCGAGGGCGTCAAGGGCGATCGCCTTGGCATAAAAAAACCCGGGTCTCGGGAATGTTCCCCCTGTCACAACGGGCTATGCAGCTATTTTAGGGAGAATCTAAAATTTTACCAAAAAAAGTGCCGGAAGAATTTTTTGCGGGCGATCGCTGTTTTGAAGCGTTACCCACCCTGGGCCCAGACTCCACGAAGCCAGTCCCATGATTCCCAGAATTTGATTTAGGACTTACGCATTACCCCTAAAGAATAATGTAGAGGCGATTCGCGAATCGCCTCTACAATTGGGGTGAATTGGATAATCGGCCCTTCCCTGAGTAAAATTAGAGAATCGGCTTGGTTTTGAACAGCCCGAAGGGACCAGTCCCTCACTTACAACAGTAGGTTTTTTACGGTGAACTACACCTCCGGTTCCCTCCCCTAGAATCAGGGGAGGGGACCGGAAATAAAAACCTACTCTTGTAAGTCAGTCCCTTAGCCCCCCAGGATCCGCCTTGGGTGCGATCGCCAAGGAATCTGAAAAATTTTTAGCCAATCATGAGTATAATAAAATAACCGTTATTTCACTGAAGGCTATTTTTTATTGACTTTTGGTTTCTAATCTGCAATAAATACATTGTTATCCTTAAATAAACTATCCAATTCGTTCAGGATAAAGTAGGGGTTGGCTCAGAGCCATCAATCCTCAGCCAGACTCTTGAGATCCAGAGTTAGAAGTCAATTCCCTGGCAATCGCCAGGACCCAGAACCTTTTAAAACCGTTGTAAGGAAAACACCCGATATCTATTTAAGACCTATTTGAATCCCATCTATTATTACTCAAGACTCATATCTGAACCTGTGTGGAGGACTGTCATTTGTCGAAATCTTATAAAGTAGCCATTCTCGGCGCAACGGGTGCCGTGGGCACTGAATTGTTAGAGTTGCTGGACTCTCGCGCCTTTCCGATGTCCGAGTTAAAGCTGTTAGCTTCCCCGCGATCGGCAGGCAAAACCTTGACCTTCCGAGGGGAAGAAATTCCCGTGGAAGTGGTCGAAGAAAGTTCGTTTAAGAATGTGGATCTGGTCCTGGCTTCCGCCGGTGGCTCCACTTCTAAGGCTTGGGCCTCCAAAGCTGTCGCTGCCGGTGCCGTGGTGGTGGATAACTCCAGTGCCTTTCGCATGGATCCCAATGTCCCCCTGGTGGTTCCAGAAGTGAACCCAGAGGCAGCAGCGGACCATCAAGGCATTATTGCCAATCCTAACTGCACGACCATTTTGATGGCGGTGGCAGTATGGCCCCTGCATCAAGTCCAGCCGATACAACGGATTGTGGCAGCAACTTACCAATCTGCCAGTGGTGCCGGTGCCCGGGCGATGGAGGAAATGAAAGACCAGGCGACAGCTATTTTGCAAGGTCAAACGCCAAAAACGGAGATTTTCCCTTATCCTTTGGCCTTTAATTTATTCCCCCATAATTCGGCCCTGAATGACCAAGGGTATTGCGAGGAAGAAATGAAAATGGTCAATGAGACTCGCAAAATATTTGGGGATCCTGACATTAGAATTAGTCCAACTTGTGTGCGAGTTCCTGTGCTGCGAGCGCATTCGGAGGCGTTGAACTTAGAATTTGCCCAGCCTTTTAGCGTATCGAAGGCTCGGGAAATCTTAGCCTCTGCTCCTGGAGTTAAGTTGGTGGAAGACTGGCAGGCGAATTATTTCCCGATGCCAATGGAAGCGACGGGTCGCGATGAAGTGTTGGTGGGTCGGATTCGGCAGGATATTTCTGGGCCGAATGGGTTAGAACTCTGGCTGAGTGGCGATCAAATTCGCAAGGGGGCCGCGTTAAATGCGGTACAAATTGCTGAATTGTTGGTGACTCGAAATTGGGTTCGACCGGCAGCGGCTGTCTCTGCTTAGAATGCCGAGGGGAATGTCATCGGCAAGCTGACTCGGAGTTAAGGTTCGAGGTTTGCACGGATGTTGTAGTCCAAGATGGGGGCGATCGCCCTTTGGATTTCCTTTCTGTAGGGTCGGAAATGATGCTCAGTCTATACCCCTTGGTCAGTCTGGGTGTTGAACGGTTCCTCTGAAAGGCGATCGCCTCGCCGGACTTGCTCGATCCAGTCTGCACCGATGGCAAGATGCAATGGAGGGGGAACCGCATCAACCATGACAGATGTGTCATGGCGTTCCATCTGTTAGATTTTACAGTTTGACCTAGGGTCGAAGTTTCATGCAGTGGGGAAAGACTCCTCCAAATAGCGCGATCGCGACCTGATTGATCAACAACCTGAATACACAACTGATAAAAAATAAGGAGATCGTGGTGAATTTCGGACGAGTTGTCACCGCAATGATTACACCGTTTAATGCAGACGGTAGCGTGAACTATGAGGTTGCATCCAAGCTGGCCGGTTATTTAGTTGAACATGGGACTGATGCCGTGCTCGTTTGTGGCACGACGGGAGAATCACCGACCCTAACCTGGGATGAAGAATATGAATTATTCCAGGTGGTGAAAAAGGCCGTCGGTAACCGAGGAAAAGTGATTGCTGGAACCGGATCGAATTCTACCCGGGAGGCGATCGCAGCGACTGAAAAAGCTGCTACTATAGGGTTAGATGGCTCGCTGCAAGTTGTTCCCTATTACAACAAACCCCCCCAAGAAGGGTTATATCGGCACTTTAAGGCGATCGCGCAAAGCTGCCC
>CAYUEH010000197.1:6769-8854 GCA_964442465.1 uncultured Laspinema sp.
AACTCTCGATAACCAATCAACCATAAAAGAGAACACAGAAAAATGACTAACAGCCCCATTACACTAGCCAAAGAAAAGAAAACCGTGAGTAAAAATGGATCCAAATCCAATGGATCCGGACCCACCCTGAAAATTATTCCCTTGGGTGGATTGCATGAAATCGGCAAAAATACTTGCGTCTTTGAGTTTGATGACGAAATCATCCTCGTCGATGCCGGTTTAGCGTTTCCCACCGATGGGATGCATGGGGTGAACATCGTCCTCCCCGACATGACCTACCTCCGAGAAAATCGCGATAAAATCAAAGGCATGGTCGTCACTCATGGTCATGAAGACCACATTGGCGGGATTGCCTTTCATTTAAAACAGTTTGATATCCCGGTGATTTATGGTCCTCGGTTGGCAATGAGCTTGCTAGAAGGCAAGTTAGAAGAAGCCGGAGTCAGCGATCGCACCGAACTCAGAAGCGTGTCCCCTCGCGATGTGGTCCGCTTTGGTAAACATTTTGTCGTCGAATATATTCGCAATACCCACTCGATGGCGGATAGCTTCACCGTGGCGATTCATACCCCCGTCGGCATCGTCATCCATACCGGCGACTTCAAAATCGACCATACCCCGGTTGATGGCGAACATTTTGACTTGCAACGACTGGCGGAATATGGAGAGAAAGGGATACTCTGCCTGATTAGTGATTCCACCAACGCCGAAGTTCCTGGCTATACTCCATCGGAGCGATCGGTATATCCCAATCTCGATCGCGTCTTTTCTCAGGCAGAGGGTCGCATTTTAGTCACCACCTTTGCCTCCTCGGTCCATCGCCTGAATATTATTCTGGACTTGGCGAAAAAACAAGGACGCACCGTCGCAGTCGTAGGGCGATCGATGCTCAACGTCATCGCCCACGCCCGCAACCTAGGATATATTAAGTGCGAAGACAGTTTATTCCAACCCTTGCACGCCATTCGCTCCCTACCCGATAACAAGGTCCTGATCTTGACCACCGGCTCTCAAGGTGAGCCGATGTCTGCTCTCACAAGGATTGCCAACGGTGAACACCGGAAAATTAAAATCCGCAAGGGAGATACCGTTGTATTCTCAGCGAATCCGATTCCCGGCAATACGATCGCCGTGGTGAATACCATCGACAAACTGATGATACAAGGTGCGAACGTCATCTACGGACGAAATCAAGGCATTCACGTCTCGGGTCACGGTTGCCAAGAGGAACATAAGTTAATGCTGGCCCTGACTCGTCCGAAGTTCTTCCTCCCGTTCCACGGCGAACATCGGATGCTGGTACAGCACGCGAAAATCGCCCAAAGTATGGGCATTCCCGCCGAAAATATGGTGATTATCAATAATGGCGATATGGTCGGGTTGACGAAGGAGAGTATCGGCATCATTGGCCAAGTACCATCCGGGATTGAACTGGTGGATGCCTCTCGTTCTGGGGTGGTCAAGGATGAAGTGCTCAAAGAACGGCAACAGTTGGCAGCGGATGGAGTGGTTACCATTGCAGCGGCGATCGGTTGGGATGGCAAACTAGCGGCGGACACAGCGACTCACTTGCGCGGGGTGGTGTCATCCATTGATCCGAATCTCCTGAAAAAATGGATTGGTCAAACCATTGAGGGGGTTTTGAGCGATCGCTGGTCTGAGTTCTCTCGCACTTTGGAAGATGGGACTCCCGAAGTTGACTGGACGGGACTGCAAAATCAGCTTGAGCGCGATGTGCAGCGGATGTTACGCCGGGAACTGCAAAGTAATCCATTGCTGGTGTTCTTGATGCAAAACCCCCAAGAACCGCCCACGGTACAGGAACAACCGGCTACCACCGGACGCCGACGCACGCGATCGACTGCGAAGGTGGCGTCATAGACTAAGAAAAAGCCCCCAGGCTCAAGCCTGGGGCTACACGAACAAAGCCCGCCTGCGCGGGCTAATTTTTTGGACAGGACTTAAGCATATTTTGAAAACCCCCCCTCCCTGTAGAGGCGATTCGAGAATCGCCAGAAACCCATCTGATCCCCCCTCCCATCCCCTCCCTGTAGAGGCGATTCGAGAATCGCCAGAAACCCATCT
>CAYUEH010000198.1:0-8846 GCA_964442465.1 uncultured Laspinema sp.
GAGGAAAGGGGGTTGACACCGGACCCTATCGGTAAAAAGGGGGAAAAGTTGCCATCTATCTGGAGGGGGAGATTGGTGGCGGGGTCCTTTGGGGTAGCCCTGTCAAGGGGGTCAATTTAATGACGAAAAATCATTGTTTCTTGTCGGAGTAAATGCTTGCGCCCTCCGGAGGGCGCAAGCATTTACTCCGACAAATCAATACACCTTGACAGGGCTAGGTCCTTTGGGGCTATGGCGTTCCCAGTGGTGTTGGCGCGGGGTTAAGCGTTACTTGAATCACCTGGAATTATTAGATCTCTTGCAAAATTCTTTAAAGCCCCCCTTCTTAAGGGGGGTTGGGGGGATCAATCCTTTTTTTTGCAAGAGGTCTATTATAATCTGGGACAAGGAGGCTGAATAAATGGCTTATTTTTATTCGTTGCGGGGTTGGTTGGAACTCGAAGAAGAACAGTTTGAACAGGCAATCTCTTTAGTAAAGTCGCTCCAACTGAGTCATAAACAAGATACAAAAGCTGGACTATATTTACAGGGTTGGTTTTGGGTAGAATCCCCGGTGAATTGGACTCGTTATTTATTTTATGGGGCGGATGTCACCGCCGAAGGTTTAGATTTGTTCCAGGATACTTTGTTCAAACTGCTGGCAATGGATTTGGACCTGTCCGGTTATTTTCACGCTGAGGGGGAAGACGGTGAGAAAACGATGATTTATCGGGTGATTGACAATCAAGTTCACCAGGAAGAAAGCCGGATTTTAATGGGAGTCCAGTAGGGAAAGAAAAGGCGCTCTATAACATCGCGCCTAAATGTAGGGGCGATTCGCGAATCGCCTCTACATTTAGGTCTGCCTACCCCAAATGCGTAAGTTTTGATTTAATCAGAGGAGAATTCAATGGTACTTACATTAGATGCAACAAATTTGGTTTTAAAAGATGTACATCGTTTGTTGAAGCTGCAAAGACGGCTTAATGACTCTTTCACCTCCTTGCTATCTTTGCAACCCGTAACAGAATCGGAACAGAATGCTTTGGCAGAAATTCGTCAAACTTTTGAAAGTTACTATGAAGCGGGTAAAATTTTAGAAGGCCAAATTCAATTTTTATTCATTTCTCCGTTAATGTGGCTGTCTGGGTTTCACCATGCTCAGATTAAAATTAGTCTGGAAGTGGGAATCGCTGATATTGACATTGAAGATACTGAGACCAAAATTAAGGGCCGAATGGATATTTTAGCCGCGACTCGGAGTCGAGAGGAGGCAACGGTTACTGCTTTATGGGTTATGTTAATTGAGTCGAAAAATAGCAGTATTGATGCTTCAGAAGGATTGGCACAATTACTTACTTATGCTTACACGGGATTAACCCATCAAGATTCGGTTTGGGGAGTCACCACGAATGGCATGGATTATCAATTCGTGTGGGTTCAAAAAGGTGAACCTCCCACCTATCAACTCTTTCCCAAGCAGAGTTTACTCTATCCAGAACAGTCTATTCAGTTGTTGCAGGTAATGAAGGCAATTTGTCAGCAGCATCTTGGCGCTTGATGTGGGGACAAGGCAGTGAATGGTCCTTCAGTTGATTTTGTTGACTTAGGCATGATTAGGCAGATCCTAATAACGAGTTATGAGATTCTCTACCTATAGGGTCAGGTCACGGACTGGCTATTTATGCTAATTTGAGGTTAAAGCATAATGCTGCTGTGAACATCATTATTAAATTAGTGCTTAAATGAGTCTAAGGCAAATTGAATTATTTTTACCGAAAGCGAGTGCTGACCAAGTAGAAGGCTTGCTGGAAAACCAGTCGGTTGAGGCGATTTGGCAGAGTCCGATTTCTGAAGAGAAGACTTTGGTTAAAATTATCCTGTCTTCTCAACAAGCAGAAGAGGCGATCGATACTCTATCTTCTCATTTCTCCTCCTTAGAGGATTTTCGGATTATTCTGCTGCCGGTGAGTGCCTATTTACCTCATTCCTTGGAGTCGGAATCATCGGATGAAGAAGATAAGAATCCTTTGCCAGAGGTAGAATTAGACCCCCAGGGGGCGCGGCTGAATCGGCAAGAACTTCAGCAACAAATTGACCGGGATTTAGAGTTGAATCTTCAGCATATTGTGATGTTGTTGATTTCAGCAATTATTGCAGCAATTGGGTTGTTGCGCGATGATTCAACGATTATTATTGGCGCGATGGTAATTGCACCTTTATTAGGTCCGAATATGGGCTTATCCCTGGCAACAACTTTGGGGGATATGACCCTGGCTAAAAAGGCATTACAAATTGGGGCTTTTGGAATTTCTATAGCCCTGGGTTTATCTCTATTGATTGGATTCTTTATCCCCATTAATCTGGATATTCCGGAAATTGCGTTAAGAACTCGGGTGCGTTGGTCCGATGTTTTGTTGGCATTTGCGTCGGGAATTGCCGGTGCATTGTCGTTTACTTCAGGAACCATTAGTGGACTGGTAGGAGTGATGGTTTCTGTGGCGTTACTGCCGCCTTTGGTGACGTTTGGGATGTTGCTAGGTTCGGGACGTTGGGAAGCGGCTGTTGGGGCGATGTTGCTGTTTTTGACGAATTTAGTTTGCTTGAATTTAGCCGGGGTTTTGACCTTTTCGGTGCAAGATATTCGTCCGGGGGAATGGTGGCTGGCTTCTAAGGCTCAAAAAGCGACGAATGCTGCTTATTTTTTGTGGTTTGGTTTGTTATTTGTGGTGATTACAAGCATTGTGTTTTGGCGAAGAACTCATTGGGTTTAGTTCTCTCAACCTCTTCCTGACCGATCGCCGGACTTCTAACCCACCCCCGCCACTCCGCATATCCGGGCTAAAACGAATAGTAACTAGGTTACATCTTTTACCGAAACGTTAGGCTAAAATTAGCGAAGAGTTAGCCCGGTATTTTTTTTAAGGGACCCATGTGTTCGGGAATACAAATTAAGATTTGTTGCTCAGGGGGTTGCCAAGTTGCTGAGTCTTATAGAATAAAAGTATCTTCATCAAGACCAATAGTAGAAAAGGTCTTGAATCTGATGTTTTAACAACTTCCAGGAAATCAACCCTATATTCTATTCAGTGACGTATCATGCAAACCTTAATTTCTGAACCGCTACAACTCCCTATTCCTGAGTTGTCCAACCCAGAAGACCTGCTGAATGCTTTACTCAAACTCCGTGAAACAGTTCAGGATGAGGGTCGAGAACTGTTTGAACAATGGCGTCCGGGAATTCAAAGACGGTCATTTTTAATTAGTGGGCTGAATTTTGCCTATTATTTAGCGTTGCGAAGGCAGGATTTACGGGATTTACAAATGGCGTTAACTCCCTGGGGATTAACTTCTCTCGGACGCAGTGAGGCGCGGGTTTTGCCGAATTTAGATGCGGCGATCGCCACTTTAGGGGCGGTTTGTAATCATGACCCGGCAACTTTACCGAAACGCCCTCCCCTACGGGCTTTCTTCCGAGGCGATCGCATCCTGAATTATCGCGCCCGCGCTGTCTTTGGTTCCCCCTCCCCCAGTCGCCGCGTCCGAATTATGGTCACTCTCCCCACGGAAGCGGCTGAAGATTATGAATTAGTCCGAAATTTACTCACTCAAGGCGCAAATTGTCTGCGGATTAATTGCGCCCATGATACCCCCGTTGAATGGGAAAAAATGGTGAATTTCATTCGTCGGGCCGAAATCGATACCGGCTATCCTTGCAAAGTTTATTTTGATTTAAGCGGTCCTAAAATCCGCACGGGCAAGTTAATTACCTCGGATAAAAAAAAGCGCTTGTTTCCGGGCGATCGCTTTGTTTTATCGGGCCATAAACCTAAATCCCAAAAGGGAATACCCAGTGTTAGCTGTACCTTACCCGAGGCAATTTCAGCCTTGAAAGAAGGTGCGCCAGTGTGGATTGATGATGGCAAACTTGGCGCAATTGTTGAAGCGATTCTGCCCGATGGCGTTCTGCTGCGCGTGACCCATACCCGCCCTCAAGGAGAAAAACTTAAAACCGATAAAGGCATTAACTTTCCCGAGACGGTTTTACCCTTAAGTTCCCTCACGGATAAAGATTTACAGGATTTGGATTTTGTCGCCAAACAGGCGGATATTGTCGGCTATTCTTTTGTGCAAACTGCGGAAGATATGCGGCGATTACAGCAGGAGTTAAGATTGCGATCGCCCGAAAAAGCCCGCACTTTGGCGATCGTTGCCAAAATCGAAACCCAAGAAGCCGTCCACAATTTACCCGAATTAATCGTCCAAGGGGCCAGTAAACAACCCTTTGGGGTGATGATTGCCCGTGGGGATTTAGCCGTGGAACTTGGGTTTCAACGGTTAGCCGAAATTCAGGAGGAAATTCTCTGGTTATGTGAAGCGGCACAAGTTCCGGTGATTTGGGCAACCCAAGTGCTCGAAAGCCTTGCCAAAACTGGGATTCCCTCTCGGGCAGAAATTACTGATGCGGCAATGGCGGAACGGGCGGAATGCGTGATGCTGAATAAAGGACCGTTTATTTTGGAGGCGGTACAGATTTTAGATGATGTGTTGATGCGGATGCAGGCGCATCAGTCGAAGAAGACGCCTCAACTCCGGGCATTGCGATCGTGGTAAGGGTCCCTCCTGGGTAAAGTAGCCCCTGGTTCATCCCGGAATGGGACGATCAATTGATTGAAACAGGACTTGCGCATACCAACCTCAATGTAGGGTTGATTCGCGAATCAACTCTACATTGAGATTTTTATCTTAAATCATGCCTAAGTCCTATGAAACCCTCTGCTGATCCGGGTGGAACCTTCTGCCTCGGGTCAGTTTTTTGCTAAAAATCAAAAAAAAACGCCCACTGGGTGAGTGGGCGTTGCCATCAGGGTGCATCTACTCCATTTAATATAGCAGCGAGGGGTGATACCCCGCAACTAGATTTACAAATCTTTACATTTAATGTGATTTGGGGAATTTGTAGTCAATTACACTGCTGCAATTTGCGAAATGGTAGATAAAAAAAACGCCCACTGGGTGAGTGGGCGTTGCCATCAGGGTGCATCTACTCCATTTAATATAGCAGCGAGGGGTGATACCCCGCAACTAGATTTACAAATCTTTACATTTCCCGGAATAACCTGTTGCGAGAGGCGGGTACTCATGGCCCTCCTCTCGATCTTGGGGAGGGTATTGGATCCAGTGGGAACCCGGGTCAATGGCGCAAGTGGTTAAAAATTTAGAGGGGCACGACACTGCCGGTTTCTGATGAACCTCAGAAAAGAAGGGGAGGTTTGAAAAGAAAAGTTAGCGGCAATGTTGTTAGTCTCAGTCCTAAATTTCTCCGTAAAAACCCTGAGATTGTTTTGTTTTACAAATCATTAAATTTTTATGTAATTTTCCCAGAAAGAGGTACAATTGAGACGAGGAAAAATTTAGGCGGTTTAATCTCAGCAGCCTCATGAATGGGTTGTCTTGCCCAACAGTGAGGATAGTTTTAGGTGGAAGCCGGACTGCAAAGCCAATATCATCATGGGGTGCAGATAGCGGTAAGGGTCCAAGAGGAACATTGAGGGTGAGGAGAACAATGTCCGCTGGGGTGGTGAACAGAGGCGCGATCGCAGGATTTGAGGCGATCGCCCGTCCGGGGTGAGTCTTCATCCTGGGGAGTCCCCAGACTGGGTAGGATGAAGTTAAAAATTGCTTGGACTTGCAGATTATTCGGTCTTCAAATCATTGAGATTTGTCGATTTTTCCATGAATCAATTAGCAAGAAATAGCAACAAAGACGATGAATAATACAGGGTACTCTTGGGTGATAGTTCGGGGAATTTTAATTTGCTTCATTGCCCTGATTATTGCTTTTCCCTCTCAATTATTGTTGCCTCAGAGTGACAGTTGGGGTGACCTAGAGTCTCAACCGAACGAACCGGGCTGGATTAAGAAAAAGGGGCGGGTCAATTCCGGGTTTAAATTTGGATTCAGCCTGAAAAAAGACGGGAGAAAAATGGATCTGAAACGCTTGGGGATTTTTCCCTTGGCGATCGCCACAATTCCCCGGATTCATGAAACGAAAGAAGACAGTCTAGGCATCAGATGGAATTTGTTGAAGCAAACCATTAATGCCACGCGACAACTGTTATGGAATTTCTCCAAAGCCTTACAAAAGGTAATGGAAAAACAATGGATCGAGGAAATTGTCCCGATTCCTAAAAAATAGAGGACTTTGGCAGGTCCCAAAATCCTCTTACAAATCATTTTCTACTCAATCCGGTTGTCAAAAACTTGCTTTCTCTTGAAATTGACCCTGGGGAGGGTGGCTTGATTCCTATAGCTGCACCCTTAAATTTGTTGGATTGAGGGCGGATCTAATAGGTCCCGCTGGCGATCGCCGAATTCGCCATTTTTACTAAATCTTCAGGCTTTCCGGCTTTAATTCCCATCTGATAGCGCGTGCCATTTTGGTCCCAAGTCATCGTCGAATCCGAGCAGTTTGCACCACAAACTGCATCTATAAAATACCCGGTGATCCCATCATCTAACGGGACCGCTTTCCCTTCTAACTCCGGACTACTTGCTAAAAGAGTTTCTCCAGAAACACTGCCAAATCGACAAGCAGTCCCTCCGTTACAGTCCGGCGTAAATCCCAGGATTAGTGCATATTGAGAAGCCGTTACTGTCTCAATAGTAGCATAGATTTGGGTAGCACCATCGGACCCAAAAATATAATCTGGCAACAGAATTGGAATTTCCGTTTCTTGTTTAATTTGCGGCAGAATTGGCTCAAAAATAGGATTAGGTATTGGCGCTTGGGAAACCGGAGGATTCTGGGGTACAGAGGGAACGGAAGGATTGGTAGGACCATTCCCCGGGGGAGCATTCACCTCAGTTGTGGGACTGCTGGTACAAGCGGATAACACTAAGAAACTTAGGCAAAGAACTGTTTTAAGGTTTGGCATCGTTAAGAGTGGAGGAGTAAACAATGAGGAGAAGCAGACTGGGGTGCCAACGGTTAGATTATAACCCACAGGCTAGGGGAACTGGATAAAATTACAGATTCACCAACCCCGCACCCAGTGTCGTCTCCTTTCTCTGTCTACAAAAAATTTTCACACTCTCCGTTGAATTTTGGCATAAAAATCCGGATTTGAAGACATTTACCCTTTAAAAATTAAACTCTGCCGACATAACAAATGGCACAAATTGCTTAATTGGTTCTGATGTCCGCTACAAAAACGCTCTATGATTCCAGCTTGTTCAAAATGACTCAGTAATCGAGTAATTGTGACTCGGGATGACCCGATGGTATCGGCAAAATCCTGATGAGTCATCCGTAAATTGATTAATGTTCCTTGATTGTTGTCCAGGGGATGACCAAATTCTGCGGACAGCCATTCCAATAAACTTAAAAAGCGATCGGTTACAGACAGTTGATGAATGATGCTGAGAAACTTTTCACTTTTCCAAGCATGAACCAACAAGGCTTGTTGCAAATGACTATTGGGACTGATTTCTAGGACTTGAACTGGGGTTAAACATTCGAGGTTATAGGGATTCATCTGAGATAAGGGTCCCCCTACCAAGTCACCCTCTCCCCAAAACCCTAGGGTCATGACTTTTCCTTCTTGATTCCAGGTCATAGAACGGACGACCCCGGTTTCAATTTTCCAGATTCGGTCTGGTTTAATCGGCAATAGTTCTTTACTGTTGAACAGTTCCGGTCTGATCGGTTTCCGCGTTTGGGAGGACTGAGAAAGTTGAGGGTCAATCAGTCGAATGGGACTGGCAACGGATGAATTGATGCTCATGTTGGTTCCTCAGTGATAAAGGGGTAACCGGGAAATTTTGGATAGGCTCTCATTAAGAACCCCATGATTCCCTGACTGCCTTTTTTCCCCGGTTATAAAATCAAGAATGATTCGGTTACTGGACGATATAATCCAAGTGAATCATTGGGTTTTGAGAGATTTCAGATTGTTGTAATAAGCGATTAATTACCGGGGAAACTGGCATGGTTTGGCGACAATCTGGACAATACCAATACAACCCATGTCGATTGATAGATCGCAGCATTTTTCCTGAACAACAAGGACAGTTCATATTGCCTTAAGGTGTAAAAGCATTTGTATTCAGTTGCGGGAGGGGACCGGAGAGGGATCCATCGATCCAGAAGAGTCAGGGTTACGCTACTTGATATTTATTCTCAATTAAGTGTAAATGAGTTTGCTCAGTTTTGTCAATGGAAGTTCATAAATTTGGATAACGATACCCAAAGAAACTTTGGGAAGTCCCAAAATTGCTGGGAATTTTAGGGATTTGGGAGGCAGAAGCCCCATTTAATCGTTATTATCGGGATCCAGTGATATGACTTTTGACTGATTTATCGATGTTTCCCCGGGTCTCAAGGTCTTGATATTTAAGAATTACTAGCAATAAATAGATGAGAGTGTCGTCAGGGGTGATGATTTCTATGCGATCGCCAAACTGATCGGCAATCCAAGTGCCATCAATCGGCATGGGATCCGCACTCGGGCAAAAATACAGCACCCGCTTTTGCCCCTGGGCAATCTGTTCTCGAATCCAGGTCGTTTTCCCCACTCCGGAGGACCCACCTACAGCAGTAATCATCGGATCTATACTACAAGAATGATAATCATTCTTACTTTACACGCAAAAAGCGATCGCGGCAAAAATTTTTGCCGCGATCGCCTTTTTGTTCGGTCCTGAGCATAACCCAAGACCAGGCATTTTTATTTAAATTTTCCCAACGAGAGCAACAACCGGCGGGGGTTCAAACCCTAGCCCTGTCAAGGTGGTAAATTTAATGACGAACAATCATTGTTTCTTGTAGGGGCGCAAGACATCGAAGCCCCTACAAATCAATACAC
>CAYUEH010000199.1:0-8845 GCA_964442465.1 uncultured Laspinema sp.
GGTGAAATTAAACATTTATTCCTCTGGCTTCCCCCAGTAACTAAACATTTATTCCGCTGGCTTCCCCCAGTAACTAAACATTTATTCCTCTGGCTTCCCCCGTTAAATAAACATTTATTCCTCTGGCTTCCCCCTTAATCAGGGGGACGGGAGGGGGATAATCAGGGGGGGGAAAGGGGGAGCAATCCGGATTTTTGCAAGAGGTCTAATTTTGCAAGAGGTCTAATGTAGAGGCGAGCAAGCGAATCGCCTCTACATTATTTAGGGCAGTCCAAAACATCAAATCTTCTAGGGGAGATCCCCCCAACCCCCCTTCTTAAGGTAGGGCTGTTTCATTCTCAAGGCCAAATTGCTTTTTTGCTTGTTCGTAAGCTTTATCTGGCGGGGGAAACAGACGTTATTTCCTAATTTTTAACCGTCAAGTCGGAAATAAGGCCGCAAACCCTTTGGCTGTAACGCTTACAGGGCAAGGAAAATTTTAGAATGAAACAGCCCTACCTTCTT
Source organism: uncultured Laspinema sp. (assembly GCA_964442465.1). Classification (GTDB taxonomy): domain Bacteria; phylum Cyanobacteriota; class Cyanobacteriia; order Cyanobacteriales; family Laspinemataceae; genus Laspinema. Next base: position 505 of record CAYUEH010000199.1, read on the forward strand.
AAGGGGGGCTTCCTCTTTGCCCGGTCATGAGGACAAAACCGGATGCCCCATCACATCGCAACCTGAGTGAGGATGGTGCGGCGATCGCCACTTAGATTACAATCTGTAAAGAACCATTACAGGATAGGCAGCAATGCGGGTAGCGATCGCAGGGGCGGGACTAGCCGGAATGTCCACCGCCATTGAGTTAGTTGATGCGGGTCACGAAGTCGAAATCTTCGAGTCTCGTCCCTTTGTCGGGGGGAAAGTCGGCAGTTGGGTAGATGCCGAAGGCAATCACCTCGAAATGGGATTGCACGTCTTTTTCGGCTGCTATTACAACCTCTTCGACTTAATGAAAAAAGTAGGGGCAATCGATAATTTGCGCCTCAAAGACCATACTCATATCTTTATCAACGAAGGGGGTAAAACCGGGGAATTGGATTTCCGCTTTATTACCGGGGCACCCTTCAACGGTTTAAAAGCCTTTTTCACCACCTCTCAACTCTCAGTTCAAGATAAACTCACCAATGCGATCGCTCTGGGCACGAGCCCCATTGTCCGGGGATTAGTGGACTTCGATGGGGCGATGAACACCATTCGCAACCTCGATCGCATCAGTTTCGCCGACTGGTTCCGCAAACATGGCGGTTCTAATGGCAGTCTCAAGCGGATGTGGAACCCGATCGCCTACGCCTTGGGTTTTATCGACACGGAAAACATTTCCGCCCGCTGTATGCTGACCATTTTCCAGTTTTTTGCGGCAAAAACGGAAGCGTCGGTCCTGCGGATGTTAGAAGGGTCCCCGGATACCTACCTCCATCAACCGATTCTCAAATATTTAGAAGCCAGAGGCGCTAAAATCCATACCCGACGCCGGGTCCGGGAAATTATCTTTTCGGAAGAGAGTGGGGAAACCCAGGTGACTGGATTGACTGTTGCCAAGGGGGAAACAGAAGAAACCATCACTGCTGATGCTTATGTCTTCGCCTGTGATATCCCCGGCATTCAGAAAGTCTTACCCCCGGCATGGCGCAAATGGCCGGAGTTCGATAATATCTACAAACTCGACGCGGTGCCCGTGGCGACGGTGCAATTGCGCTTTGATGGGTGGGTGACGGAATTGCATGATGCGAGGAAGCGTCAGCAGGTGGAGGAAGCGGCAGGCATTGACAATCTGCTTTATACCCCAGATGCAGACTTTTCTTGTTTTGCAGATTTAGCCTTGACTTCGCCCTCGGATTATTATCGCCAAGGGGAGGGGTCGTTGATGCAGTTGGTGTTGACCCCGGGAGATCCGTTTATTAAGCAGAGTAACGAGGCGATCGCCCATCATGTGCTCAATCAGGTGCATGAGCTATTTCCCTCGTCGCGAGACTTGAATATGACCTGGTACAGTGTGGTCAAGTTGGCGCAATCCCTCTATCGGGAAGCCCCAGGGATGGACCCCTATCGGCCCGCGCAACAGACTCCTGTGGGGAATTTCTTCCTGGCTGGAAGTTATACCCAACAGGATTATATTGACAGTATGGAAGGAGCTACTCTTTCGGGACGACAAGCGGCAAAAGCAATTTTGGGGCGAGTGAATGAATTAACAAAGGAGTCCTAAACCCTTGGCGATCGGTTAATTAAAGTAAACGCCCGCACCCTCAAGGGTGGAGGCTCACAGGACGAAGCGGTGCCTGCGCGGGCTAGTCTATAAAAACAACTTTTCATAACCGCAGGACTTACGAATATTTTCCGAACCCGCCCTAAATGTAGAGGCGAGCAAGCGAATCGCCTCTACATTTAGGGTTAATTCTCAATATCTGCGTAAGTCAAAAACCCATTTTATTCTTTAGCCTGCGTAGGCAGGCTTTGTCCGCAAGTGCCCCACCATGCATGGGTGTGGGTCGTTGATCTATAAACTATCAATTTAAACGTTTAAGTTATTATGACAAACTGGTTAGAACATAGCGTCTTAGTAGAAGTTAATACTCCGATTGATCATGTGTGGGGTCTCTGGTCGGATTTAGAACAAATGCCGCGCTGGATGAAATGGATTGAATCGGTGCAGATATTAGAGGAAGATCCAGACTTATCGCGGTGGAAATTAGCCTCTGGGGGATTTGAATTTAGTTGGTTGTCTCGGATTTTGAAAATTGTTCCGAACCAGATTATTCAGTGGGAATCGGTGGATGGATTGCCGAATCGAGGAGCAATTCGGTTTTACGATCGCCATCAAGAAGGGAGTGTGGTTAAGCTCACCGTCGCCTATGCCATTCCCGGGATTCTGGGACAGATTATGGATAATTTATTTTTAGGTCGTGTGGTTGAATCGACGATTCAAGCGGATTTAGAACGATTTCGGGAGTATGCGATCGCCGACTATTCTCAACCGTAATCAAATCCGGAACCCTCTCCATTCTCCCTCAATCACCTGCTGATTCTGGAGTTAAGGGTAAAGTTACCGTAAAGGTTGTCCCCACATTGACTTCACTCTCTACGGTAATTTCACCGTGATGAGCTTCTACGCAGTTCTTCACAATCGTCAGTCCCAGTCCCGTTCCCGGGATTGTACCCACATTTCTCGCCCGGTGGAAGGACTGGAACAACCGTTTACGGTCCTCTACCGGAATCCCGATCCCACTATCGCGAATTTTTAAAATAGCCTGATTTTCTTGACAAATTAAATCAAAATAAATGGGTTGAGTAGAAGGAGAATATTTGCAAGCATTGGTGAGCAAATTGCCTAAAATGTAGCGCAGGAGTTTTTCATCGAGACAGGCATTGTGAGCCGAACCGACTACATGAAAAATAATAGAATGATGTTCGAGATCGCTAAATTGCCGTTCTTCCACCAAATCTTGACATAATTTGACTAAATCCAGGGGCTGGGGTTCATACTCCAATTGTTTATTTTCCACCCGACCCAGAACCAACAAATCATCAATCATTTGGTCCATATATTCAGCGGTTTTCTGAATCATTTGCAGATAATTAAACCGTTGTTGTTCTGTTATTTTATCGGCAAATCGTTCCAATAATTGAGAGGCACATAAAATCGAAGTCAGGGGATTTCTAAATTCGTGAGTCACCATTGAAGTGAAGCTTGATTTCAGTTCATTCAGTTCCTTTTCTTTGGCGAGAGCCAGATTTAATTCTTCCTGGGCTTGTTGACGTTCTACAATTTCTTTTTGCAAGATTTCGTTCGTCTCGGTGAGTTCAACGAGCTGTTCTTCAACGGATTGTTGTAAGATTTCAATCACCCGATACATTTCCATTGGGTCAAAGGCTTGCAGGAGGGTAGATTGGGTGACAATTCCTAACAGTTCCCCCTGTTCAGAAACGACAACCAACCGGCGCACAGACCACTGTTTCATCATCTGATGAGCGTTCCAGAGGGAGTCGTCCGGTGTGAGTGAAAATAAGGGTTGACTCATGACGATCGCCGCCGGGGTGGTGTTCAAATCCAGATCCAAAGCATGAAATTGCACGAGGTCCCGTTCTGTCACCATCCCGACAGCGAGGGGTCGGATTTCCCGACGACTCTCGGATTGAGGGTCCGATTCTGGGAGAGAAAGGGGGACGCCATGAACCGGACCCTCGGTGATCTCAGGGTTCAGGGTTTCTGGCTTTTGGGTAATCACCACACAGCTAACCTTGTTCCGAGACATCAATTCCGCCAGGGACAGCAAGGATGCAGTCGGGGGGGCCGTCACCACCCCGCGAGTCATCACTTCTACGACCGATCGCGCCTTGAGGAGATTGACCGGCTGTAGCACTTTTCGGATACTACCATGACTCAAAAGCCCTAACACTTGACCTTGTTCGTTGACAATAGGCAAGTGACGAATGCCATGTTTCTGCATCAGGGAGAGGACTTGAAACAGGTCCCGAAACTCCGACTCAAGTAAGGTAATCACCTCCTTCGTCATGACTTCGGCAATGGTGATATCTACAATTTTCACCCCTGCCGCACACAGATGCACCACATCCCGTTCGCTAAAAATTCCCCGTAATTGCTCACCCTCCATCACCAATACACAGCCGTCTCCCACGTCATCCAGGGGACTGAATGCCATTGATGCAGTCACATCGGTAAGGGCGCAACTCGCTCTAGCGTGAGCCATTTGGGTAATGACGTCAATCAGGCGGGTATCGGGAGCAACGAACATGGGCGATCGGTTGATCGCTTGTTCTAAGTCTGGGGAATAAAAGGGCAAATGATTAGGTTGCAGCATAGTAACTTGACAGGGGGCTGAAGGGGAGCCAGATCAGGGTGATCGCAGTGTTGGGAGTGTAACGACCTCCAAGGCATCGGTATCGCCTGGGGTGCTTCTTTATAAGATAAGCTAGAATTTTCTACAATTTAAAATCTGTAACCCGTTAACCCAAGACCCGGGATATTCAGTCAATTTACCACAATTCTGTTCTAATGATACCAACCCTTCTGACCCAATGGCAAAAGGGGAGCAAATTCAAAGTCCCTCTCCCATTGTGGGAAAGGGATTCAGGATGAAGATTGCACCGGGTGAGATTTACCCTTTACCAGGTGGGGTCGATATAGACATTAATGGTGACTTGTTCTTGACCTCCAGGCACACCAGAAATACAGGAACAAACCGTGCGATCGCCATCAATTTCGACTTCGCAAGCATGACAAGACCCCATCAAACATCCGGTGGGAATCGTAATTCCGGCCCGTTTTGCCACCTCTAGTAAAGGTTCTCCGACCTCTGCCTTGACTGTAATGCGATCGGGTAAAAAAATAACATCTACACTCATAATTTTAGCTTCAGTGAAGGGTTACTATTCAGGGTTTGTTTCCCAGTTGATCTGCCCCGGACTCATGCTCTATTTTCCCCTTGAACACCCCGGGATCTGCTCGTCATAACAAGGGGGTTAAATCTAAATGGGCTTCCACAATCGTTGCCAAAGCATCAATAATTTCTTCTCGTTGGTCTCGGTAATTCGCAATCCCTGTCGGCAAAGATTTTAACCCTCTTTGATTGCGCAGGCGATTTAACCAAGCCCGCCGCCAAGGTCCATTATCAAACAACCCATGCAAATAACACCCCCAAACCGATTGCTCTTTATCCACCAGCCCCAAATTCAAATCATCAAAGAGGGCTTTAATATCTGGAGATAACGCGCCATTAACCCGTTCACTTGGTTGTGTTCGACCCTGATGAATTTCATAGCCGGTTACGGGTAAACCCGGGGTGGGATAATTAGAATTAACCACCCGTTGTCGAGAGACTTTATGGTTGGTAATTACAGTTTTAATCGGCAAGAGATTCAACCCTTCAAATCGTCCCTCAATGCCCTCTACCCCTTCCGGGTCTGCCACAATTTGGCCCAACATCTGGTATCCGCCACAAATGCCTAAAACCGTTCCGCCTCCAGCCACATAGTTTTGCAATTCTTCTGCCATCCCCGTTTGTTTCAGAACCAGTAAATCGGCAATTGTTGTTTTAGAACCGGGTAGAATCACCGCATCAGGATAGCCCAAGGATTGTTTAGGACTGATATATTTGAGCGTCACACTCGGTTCAGCTTCTAAGGGGTCGAAATCCGTAAAATTAGAAATTCTCGGTAAGCGAATCACCGCAATGGTAATTTCACTGTCTAGTTTGTGAGTCGGAGGATTTAATAAACTCAGGGAGTCTTCTGCGGGAAACATTTCGGTGATCCAAGGAATTACCCCGAGGACGGGAATGCCAGTGTATTCCTCTAACCAGGTAATCCCCGAGTCGAGCAGCGATCGCTGTCCCCTAAACTTATTAATGACAACCCCCCGAATTAAGGCCCGTTCTTCTGGGTCTAATAATGCTAAAGTGCCCACCACATGAGCAAACGCACCGCCTCGGTCAATATCGACCACCAGGACCGTGGGCGCGTTGAGATGTTTGGCAACGCGCATATTGGTTAAATCTCGATGTTTGAGGTTGATTTCTGCGGGACTTCCGGCCCCTTCGCAAATGATGATATCAAATTCTTTGGCCAGGGAGTTCAAAGACTCCACGATCGCATTCCAACCCCGATCAAAAAATTGTTCATAATATTCTGCTGCGCCAACTTTACCCTCGGGTTTTCCTCGGAGGATGACTTGGGACGTCATATCCCCTTGAGGTTTTAACAAAATCGGGTTCATTTCCACTTCCGGGGCAATTCCAGCCGCCCAGGCTTGCACCGCTTGGGCGTACCCAATTTCGCCGCCTTTGAGGGTAACGTAGGCATTTAAGGCCATGTTTTGTCCTTTAAACGGGGCGACGCGCAGCCCTCGACGATAGAGGATTCGGCAGAGGGCCGTGGCGATCGCGGATTTCCCGGCGTGGGAGGTGGTCCCAACGACCATAATGGCTTTCATAACGGCACAAATTTGTTAGGGGTTTTGCTAGAAGGTTGGAAATCGCACCCAACGATTGAGGAAATTATAAAGGCGATCGCCCCAGGATGGGGGTGGAATTTCCCCCGGGGACTGTTCCCATCCCTCTACCAGTTGCCGTCCCAAGGGAGTCAGGCGGAAACTATCGGTAATCCCTTGACCATCGACTTCTCGACGCAATACGCCCAGTTGAATCAGCCACAACAGGCTGTTTTCTACGCTACGTTCCTTCACAGGCGATCGCGTATAGTTGTTTTTGACGCCGACGGCATCGACGATTGCCAATAACGGCACACTGCGATCGCCCATGGTCACAAATAATTTTAGTTTAAAAGGCAAACACTTCATCCCCCTGGCCGCCCGTTTTAAGGTGCGTTGGGGATATGCAATGCTCTGGGTTTTCTGGGGTTGAACGGCTGTCATGGCAATCCTCAGACTAGGGCCTATATGGTTTTAATAGTTTTTAGATTAACTCCGATCTTACCCTCTCCAGAGAAAGGAGTTGAGCCGCGTCGGACATAAAATGTCCACCGGATTCCCCTGACTCGGTGAATCCGGTGAATCCGGGTCACATTCCCCTTGACAAAACGACCCCAAAATGATAATCAAATCCTGGAAAATCGACCCGACGACTTTTGACTGACGGGCTTTTGGGCGAGCATTCCCAAAGAAGTGGCTTCCCCCGGAGGCGATCGCCTCCCGCGCCCTTTCCCATTTTGATGAGTCATTCCATCTTCAAACAATTTAGTACGGAAATCTCCCCCTTAACTCACTCTTTTATCCTTGTCAAAATCAATCTTTGATGATAAAATTACGAGACATCAAAGTTAGAAAAAACAGCATTTATGACTTTACCTGTTGGCACAGCAGCCCCGGCATTTACCGCCCGAGATACCAATGGCAACCTCGTCAAACTCTCTGATTTTGCCGGAAAAACCCTAGTCTTGTACTTTTACCCCAAAGATGATACTCCGGGCTGTACCAAAGAAGCCTGTAGTTTTCGCGACTCTTATTCCGAATTTAGAAACAAAGATATCGCCGTCTTAGGAGTCAGCCGAGATGATGAAGCGTCTCATCAACAATTTACCCAAAAGTTTAATCTTCCCTTTCCCCTATTAGCGGATACTGATGGTGCGATTACCAAAGCTTATGACGTAGAAAAGGGTGAAAAAGCCAAGCGAGTCACCTATACCATTGATGCGATCGGCAAGATCTCCCAAGTTTACGAAGGGGACAATCTCAATACTGAAACCCACGGTCCTGATATTCTGGCCGCCATCCATTAGAATACTTAGTAATCAACTCTTAACATTCAGGAGAATACAGCATCCATGACTTTAGCACTCGGCACCATCGCCCCAGATTTCACCGTCAAAGATACCAACGGCAACACCGTCACCCTCTCCCAATTCAAAGGCAAAACCGTTGTCTTGTATTTTTATCCCAAAGATGACACCCCCGGTTGCACGAAAGAAGCTCAAGGTTTCCGGGATAGCTACACCGAGTATCAAAACAAGGAAATGGTGGTTTTAGGGGTCAGTCGCGATGATGAAGCATCTCACAAACTCTTTACCGAAAAATATGGGCTACCCTTCCAACTCCTAGCTGATGTGGATGGTGCCATTACCAAGGCTTATGATGTCGAGAGTGGCAACTATTCTCAGCGAGTCACCTACGTGATTGATAGCGAGGGCAAAATCGCTCAAGTTTACGATCAAGTCAACACCAGCAGCCATGCTCAAGATATTCTAGCCGCAATCTCCTAATTTCTAACTCCCTTGGGGGTAAAGCAACGGTTAGAAACCGGGTTTTTTTCCACAAGTTTTAGCAAATTGCAGCAAATTCAGGCAAAAACCCGGTTTCTGGTCCCCCTACCAAGATTAGAAACCGGGTTTTTTCCACAAGTTTTGGCAAATTACCGCAAATTCAGGCAAAACCCCGGTTTCTGGTCCCTGAGTTCAGGTTAGAAACCGGGTTTTTTCATTAACTTTT
>CAYUEH010000200.1:0-2152 GCA_964442465.1 uncultured Laspinema sp.
AGTTTCCAGAGATCCGAACCCACATCTCTAACATGACCCTCACTGGCATAAGTCTCTTCCGCTATTTTCGAGTAAGTCTCCCCCTCCAAAGTGCCTTGCAAAATTGCCTCTTGCAGATAGTCCAAATGATTCCCCATCTGAGTGAAAACCAGCTCATCAGCCAGTTTCAACACTTCCGTGATGTCCATAGGTCCAGGATAGTGGTAAAGTTTGGCCTATTATATCCGATCTTCCCGACATTCCCGACAAACCCGATTCGGTACTCGGGTAAAACCGCCGATTTTTCCGACTTGGCGTCCCCAAATTCTCATACTACACTTAAAGCACTGGAGCTATCGCAACGGAGGAAAGGTTAAGTATGCTCTTATATTTCTCTATTTAGAAATAAACTTTAGTTTATCAGAAAATCTGACCGAATTTTCTAGTTAATTTTTAAGGACCCTAAGAACGAGTTCGCTCAAGGTTAAAACAGAAAGGAGCTAAAGATAAATCATGAATAAGCAGGAAATAGCAAATGAGATTAAAAACTTTTTATGGACAACAGTTTTGTTTTTATGGAAGGCCCTGAAAATTTATGTTAGGGTCGTATTTACTTTATGTGGATTTTTATATGCTGTTATTGATTTATTTCTTGGAGACGGCACGGCCTTTAAAAGTTTGGGTAAAAGCAATGCTAGAACTCGAAATAAAGCCAGCAAGAAACCTGATAATCCTGATTTAGAAAACCTTAAACAAAAACAAGGAAATGATTTTTTAGAAGAATTTGATACGATAAAGTCAGAAAATTCTATAGAAGATATGATTTTAGAAAAAATTAGAAAAAATCCTCACAAAAGATTAAAAGAAACACTTTCCGAAGAAGAAATGGAAATTCTTTTTATGATGTTTCTGAGAGCCTTGGGTATGACCCTTGAATAAAATATATTCAAATTATTCAGTTTGTTTAGTAGTAACCATTTTGGGAAAGGGAGATTCAATAATGACCTGGTATGAAAATTGGGTAAGGGTTCGAGTAACAGAAGGTTCTGAGATTTGGGAACGCATGGGGAAGTCAAAATTGCAATTTGAATGTAAGTTGGATACATATTATAAAGTTCTAATGATAAGAGACCCAGAGGATCACTCAAAGAGTACCATAGTTCCAATAGAGGAGGCCGACAAAATTCTACAAGGGTCTATTAGAGAGCGAGAATTTCCGAAAAAATGGCAGACTTATCCTGAATTGCCTGGTTACCAAGTTAAATTTATTGTTGACAATCCATCCGGAGTAGTTATAGGATTTTACGTTGCACTTGCAACTGAGCCAAAGCCCGATCATAATCATGTCCATTATTACTATGATAATAAAACACAAAAAGCTGCTTATCACATGACCGCTAAAACGCCTAGTGGCAAGTCACATTTTTCGAGTGTTTTTGCCGATCATGTGATCAATGATCTTGAGGCAAAACTTCCGTCTTTAGCGATTTCTAAGCCGGGTTAATCTTTTCGCATAATAACATAATTTTAAATGCTGAAGCATTCACCGTGGTGATTGCCAAGAGGAAGAAACGACTAAAGTCGTTACTACAAACAAAGAACCTCGGTTTTCCTGTTTGTAGTAACGACTTCAGTCGTTTCCGGACCCCCAAGACTCAGAGGAAGAAACGACTAAAGTCGTTACTACAAACAAAGAACTTCGGTTTTCCTGTTTGTAGTAACGACTTCAGTCGTTTCCGGACCCCCAAGACTCCGAAGATCCCCATACCTCCATTAAATGAGTGGCAATCCGTTGGGAAGCACCGGGTTCTCCCATGCGACGCTGACCATTTTCACCGATGAGTTGCAGTAGATCCGGGTCCCGTAAGAGTTGCTGGATGACTTCGGCGACTTTATCCGGGCGCTTGACGAGGGTGACTGAGGGTCCCAGGAGGCGACTTTGAGCTTCGGCAAAGGCGGGGGTGAACTGGGGACCTTTTCCGGGGAGGGCGATCGCCGGTTTGCCTAATCCCACAAATTGCTCGGTTGCAGTTCCTGCCATTGCGATCGCCACATCCCCATAGCGCAAGCAGTCCACAAATCCTGTCTGAGTCAGCAACAATCGGGCGGTTTTCTGGGTAAAGGTGAGGGCACCGGATGCTTGTAAGGAGGCGATCGCCCGATCAATTTCTAA
>CAYUEH010000200.1:2252-5744 GCA_964442465.1 uncultured Laspinema sp.
ACGAGCGATCGCTGGGTTTCCTTCAGTTCCGCATCGGGGTCATAAAAAATTGGGGCGGTAGCATCCACCTCCAAATCATCCATCATTGGATTCCCCAAGTCATAAGCGGGAATCGAAAATTGCTGTAAGGTTGCTGTGGTGAGTGCATCCCGAGGAAAAACGGCCCGACAGCGTTTATTCCGCATTAAAGCGCGTTCCCAGGGTAAATAGACCGAACCGGACCAACTTTCCAACCGTTCAAACCAGGTGCGACGGGGTAACACTCCCGCTTCATCTCGGAGATAATATTCAGACTTGGCAGTGCCGATAAAGGCGTAGGGAAGCCCACTCAATCGGGCAAATAGCAAGGGTACAATATCTCCAACCGCTAAAACAGCATCCCCTTGTTTCGCCCACTGTTGGATGGCTTGATATTGTTTCCAGGTTAATCCGAGCAATCCCTGGGAGATATCGCCTAATAACTGCCGTCCATCCATATAGACAAATCCCCCGGATGGCATGGGTTTGACGGGACCAATAATTTCTATCTCCGGCAGTTGGAGGTAGGCACGACCCTCTCCCACCAGGGGGAGTGCGGCTAAGTCTGGAGAATGCGGATGCTGCTGGAGTTGGCGCAATACCCGCAGGGCGATCGCGTCTTCCCCATGACCATTACTCAGACAGAGTATTTTCAAACCTCACTTCCTCCGTTGATTGCTTTCCCAGCCCGCCCTTGGGTCAAATTCACAAATTAATGGGTTAAACCTGTTGTCATCCCCAGAATTTTGATTATAATAGAAGAAGACACGGGGCCGTACTGGTTTCGATAGTGGAGTGAAAGCTGCTCCGTGATTCAGGCCGAGAGTGAGTTGTCTCTCGTCAATCCCCAACTCAAAAAAAAAGTAAATGCGAACAACATCGTTCCTTTCGCTCGTAAAGCGGCCACTGTTGCTGCCTAAAAACCTCTAGCAGGTTTGAGCGGTCTATAGCTTGACTCCGTTAAAGGCTACAGACAAACCCTCAACGGATGCTCTAGTAAGGTTTCTCTGGTTACTTGCTAGTTAAGACTCAACCTGAGTATCCTGTCATCCGGGATAATGGATGGTCCCCGCCCAGAGGGTTAAATGGGCTACGCCTGTGAATGAGCGGTAGGTGAATACCTCTGCTACACAGCAGTTCGATTCTGCTCGGCTCCATGGTTATTAAAAAAATCAACCCATCCGATACAATCATGTAAAGGATGGGTTGATTTTTTATGAACTCTAAAACAGCGATTGTTATCTGTGAAAACCCCAAATGTGGAAAGGAATTTACCAAGCCTTTAGCGGAGTTTAAACGTAGTGAAAAGCTGGGTAGACAGCATTTTTGCTGCTTAAGCTGCTATGGAAAATGTAAAGGGGTTGCACAACTAGAGGGAAAAAGAACGACAGCACATTTAAAAAAAGGAACAGAAAAAGATGAATTTTCTCCGTTTCGTCATCCTTTAAAAATTATCAGAAAATCGGTTAAGCAGCGCAAGATAGAGGCTTCGGTTACTTTACAAGACCTCAAGCTGATTTGGGACCAACAAGGCGGAATTTGCCCCTATACGGGATGGGATTTGGTGCTGTTACCTTGCACTACGGACTACCAATCGCTCCCTTTAACGACGAATCGTGCCAGTGTAGACCGGATTGATTCTGCAAAAGGTTACAGTCTGGATAATATTCAATTTGTGGCGGTGATGGCTAATTTGGCTAAACATCGGTTTAGTGAAACTGAACTCTTAGAGTTTTGTCAGGCAGTTTATCAAAATTATTACAGTCAAGGGAGGAGTATCGAAAACATTGCTCAATTGAATCCTGTTATGTTTGAGTCTCCCAGGCGCGGTTCCCGAATTGACAGCTATTCTCCGTTTAGAAAGCATTTGAATTTAGCTCAAAAACACGCTCGGATGAAGGGACGGGAGTGCAGTCTGACGTTGGAAGATTTGAAGCAACTGTGGGAAAGGCAGGGGGGACGATGTGTTTATACGGGATGGGAATTGGAGAATCCTCCCACTACGAATGGGTGGTTGCGGTGCGATCGCCATCCTCGAAGGGCGAGTTTAGACCGAATTGATTCAACCCAGGGATATCGGTTGGGAAATGTCCAGTTTGTTTCAGTGATGGCGAATTATGCGAAGCGGGATTTTGAGGAAGAACACTTGTGGAAATTTTGTGCGGCTGTGGTAAAATATCGTCGTCAATCCGAGTGAAAAAAGGAGATCGCCGCTTAATTTCCGGATTCAAGGACCATTCCCCTCACAGACTCTTGATAATTTTTCCAAAGAAGAAAATTGGGTGGGAATTACCCACCCGATAAAACTATCCCTCGATCAACTTTTGGAAGCATCTACAAAAGTCCTTGTTGGGGTTTGAGCCATTTGTTTAAGGTGGTATGGATGGTTTGTCCAATTTGCTGCTTCAATCTCCAAGCGGCAAAGGCTTTATCATACTCTTCTCCCGTCAGTTGGTAGGTTTTCCATCCTTTCAGGGCAAGGAACAATCCCCACAGAAAGAGAATCGGCAAAGTCCAGGTCAGGGTGTGAGCGGTTAGGAGATTCAAGACGACTAAAAATGAGTTGGCAATCCCATACCGAACTAGATTATTTTTGAACTTAGTCTGGCGATAAAGGTCAAAACCACGTCGTTCTTTAACTTGACCTTGGTTAACTAGCCATTCTTGTTCGGCATGGACAATATTTTCCGGTGGAATGCCGAGTTCTTTGGCGATTTCGACGAGTTGAACTCGGGAAAACTCTTCGGATTCGGTTTGGCGGGCGATCGCTAGGTGGAGGATTTCCTGGACGGCTTGGGGGGTGTAAGATTCAGGCATCGTGGTTAATTTCTATAGGAGGAATCGGATCAGAGAATTCTCAAAACTCTTTTTACTGTTATTGTAGCGAATCTCAAGGCAGAACGGGCCTTTTTCTGAGTACGGATGACTCCCATACGGAACTGGGGATCAAGGCGATCTTCAGGGAGTCCTAGAGCATCGGTACCCGATCGGTTAGCACCGGGAGCTTTCACAAAATTTTGGCTAATTAGCAACCAATTAGTGCCAAAAACCCCGTTCTTTGTGGAGTTGATTGAATCCCTATCCGGAACTCCTGGGGTTGAACTGGAACGGAAATAGTCCAAAGGGCGATCGCACCCCCCATACGGAAATCCACCCGCGATCGCTGCATAAGCGCCTAGAATAAAACAATCCAATTTGACATTTTTATTTCCAGTTGCTAATTGCTGACAACATCTAACCCTTCGACAGATCCTCCCGGGTTTTTTTGTAAAACTTGCAGAAACTGCCTCAGACTCATCCCCTCTCATCAGTGCTCTTAAGTGCTCTTAACTTTTTAAAAACGATTGAAGCTGGCCCTACCCCTTACCAATGCCTGAACCCTCTCACCCTGCCAACCCTTCCATGTCCATCAATCATTCCCTGATGTATTCCTCTGCCTTGGAACGGGCAATTGACCCCAACCCACCCATCGTT
>CAYUEH010000200.1:5844-8781 GCA_964442465.1 uncultured Laspinema sp.
AGGATTCCGTGTGGTTTGCCCATGAAGAAATGCAGCGCCGACGAGTGCGCCGGTTAGTGGTTTCTAGTGCTGAAGGATATCTCTTAGGGCTAGTTTCCCAAACCAGTTTATTGCAAGCCTTACATCCCACAGAAATGTATGGTGCCATTGAAACCTTACAGGAAGTTGTCGAAAATCGCACTAAAGAATTACAAGAAGCCAACGAGCAATTGCAACGGGAAATAGAAGAACGCAAACGGGCCGAAATTGCTCTGCAAACTGCCCATGATAATTTACAAAAGTTGGTAGAAGAACGCACAGCAGAACTTCGAGCTACTAATGCCAAGCTGGAACAAGATATTCGCGATCGCCAGCGAGTAGAGGCAGCCTTGCGCGAGTCAGAAGCCCAGTTGCGACAGCAAGCCCAGGAATTAGAAGCGGCCATGCGATCGCTGCAACAAACCCAATTTCAACTCATCCAATCTGAAAAAATGTCAAGTCTGGGACAATTAGTCGCCGGAGTTGCCCATGAAATTAACAACCCCGTTAACTTTATTTATGGAAACCTTTCCCATGCGACCCAGTATATTCAAGACCTCTTAGAATTGATTGATTTGTATCAAACCCATTTCAATCAAGATGTTCCTGAAATTGAAGATAAAATCGAAGATATCGATTTAGAATTTTTAGTCAGTGACCTACCCAAAATGATTGCTTCCATGCAGATTGGAGCCGATCGCATCCGGTCAATTGTCTTATCCTTACGCAACTTTTCCCGTCTCGATGAAGCCGATCGCAAGCGGGTTGATATTCATGAAGGACTCGATAGTACCCTGTTAATTTTACAACATCGATTCAAAGGCCATCCGGGACGGCGAGAAATTGCCATCATCAAAGAGTATGGAAATTTGCCCAAAGTGGATTGCTATGTCGGTCCACTCAATCAAGTATTTATGAATATTATCACCAACGCGATCGATGCCTTGGATATGGGACATAGCAACAAAGAGCGATCGAATGGCAAAACACTGTCCAAATCTCCCTTATCCTCCATTCCCTCCACCTCCCCCACTATTCGGATTCGGACCCAAGTGGACGAAGGCGATCGCATTACCATCTCCATCGCCGATAATGGTCCAGGCATGACCGAAACCGTCCGTCGCCGCTTATTTGAACCCTTTTTTACCACCAAACCCGTCGGCAGTGCCACCGGGTTAGGATTATCCATTAGCTATCAAATAGTCGTCGAAAAACATAAAGGACAATTGCATTGCTATTCCACCCCCGGACATGGCACCGAATTTCTGATTGAAATTCCCCCGTTTCAACCGCATTTTGAACCTCCCCTGTTTGATGCTGCCAGCCAGAACCTACCCTACCACGACTCCTAAGCGCTAAGACAGCGACCGCTTAACCGTTTAAATTTCCAGGGAATGGGTGATGTATGCCAACACCAGCCATGATATAATAGAGGGTTTTGAACTGTTTTAAACCCCATCCACTGAATCAGTCGATTGTCCTTAAACTTAAATCATTTTAATCCCTGAATCAGCAATGATAAGATATAAAACTTATTAGAAAATGCCTGAACCTCACGGTTCAAGGTCGGCATTCAAGCTGGAGTTGGGGAATTGCGGCGACTGCCTCCCCAACCGACGCCCTGCCAAACTATGGTAACCAAAACTAACGCGCCAAAACAGAGGAACATTCGTGCTCGATATTAAGCAAATCCGAGAAAATCCAGAAACCATCCAGGAACGCCTGAACCGGCGAGGGGAAGGCTATGATTTACAGCCCATATTAGACCTCGATCGCACCGGGCGAGAATTAGAGACCCAGCGATCGCAACTTCAAGCCCGCAGTAACGAAATCGGCAAGCTGATCGGCCAACAAATGAAATCCGGCAGCAAACCCGATGACCCCGCCATTCAAACCTTAAAAGAAGAAGGCAACCAACTCAAAGCGCAACTCAGCGAACTCGAACCCCGAGAAAGAGAACTCAAAGCCGAACTCGACAACCTCCTCTTAAACCTCCCCAACCTCCCCAGCGAGTCCACTCCTGTGGGTAAAAGCGAAACCGAAAACGTCGAAGTGCGGCGCTGGGGTGACCAATACCTGCCCAAACATGACCAAATTCGCCCCCACTGGGAAATTGGCGAACAAATGGGGATTATCGACTTTGAACGGGGGGTAAAAATCGCCCAAAGTCGCTTTATCAGCCTAATTGGGGCCGGTGCAGCCTTAGAACGGGCCTTAATCAGCTTTATGCTCGATCGCCACATTCGCCACGGTTATGTAGAAGTCATGCCGCCGGTTCTCATTAATAGCACCTCCCTGCGTGGGACCGGCCAACTGCCGAAATTTTCCGAAGAGAGCTTTCAATGTAGTGAGGATGACCTCTGGCTGGCCCCCACCGCCGAAGTACCCGTCACCAATCTCTATCGCGATGATATTCTGCCATCGGAAAACTTACCGATTTATCACTGTGCCTATACCCCTTGTTTTCGCCGGGAAGCAGGGGCTTATGGCAAAGATACCCGAGGATTGATTCGACTCCATCAGTTTAATAAAGTTGAACTGGTCAAAATTGTGGCCCCAGAGACCTCTGAAGATGAACATCAAGCCCTGGTACAGGATGCCGAAGCCATTCTGCAAGCGTTGCAACTGCCGTATCGGGTATTGGAACTCTGCACCGGAGATATCGGCTTTGGGGCGCAAAAGTGCTACGACTTAGAAGTCTGGTTACCCTCTTCGGGCAAGTATCGGGAGATTTCTAGCTGTTCTAATTGTGGAGATTTCCAAGCTAGACGCGCCGCGATTCGGTTCAAAGAAGCCGGGAAAAAAGGGACTCAATTTGTCCATACCTTGAATGGATCCGGTTTAGCTGTTGGGCGAACAATGGCAGCGATTTTAGAAAACTATCAGGATCCAGATGGGACGGTTCGGATTCCCGAAGTG
>CAYUEH010000201.1:0-6531 GCA_964442465.1 uncultured Laspinema sp.
CCCTTAAGAAGGGGGGCTTTTTAGAATTTTGCAAGAGATCTAAAGTTTATACGGTTATGGTCGAGCATTGAAATTATAAGCTGGGGGTGACACCCGTTTCAGCTTGGCTGGGCATTTCTCCCACGGCAGTATAGCCCATTCCGCCAGCAATTTCTCGTAAAATCGAAATTTGATCCTCGAATTCTGCTTGTTCTATCTGAGATAGAAGGCGATCGGTTTCCGGGGTGGATTGATAATCGGACGGCAGATCTACAATGCGATCGCCCATTGCTACGGCCCAAGCATACCAGACGACTAATTGATTATTAGCAGATAAAGCCCCATAAGCATGGGAATACACCGTATCTTTGCGCTCCACAATATCCCGCATAATCTGAAGCTGCTCATCTTCTGAGAGCTTGTAATAGTCATCCATCAGCATCGGAGCAATGTTGGGTTCCGCTGCCCCGGGCGCGGCTGGAGTAATGGAATCTCCCATTTTCTCGTAAATCCAATACAGTAAAGCCAATTTGTCATCGGTACTCAATTTTTCAAAATCATTAACCAGGTTCTGAGTTCCTTGGGAACGAATTTGGCTTTTTCCTGTCAAGTTAGAAGCGGTCATAAAAAAATCTTCTCTTTCTATCAAGTTGGCACACATTTATTGTTACAAAACTTTAGATTAAGTGTCAATCTATCTTTTGATAAACTAGATTTCGGAAAATTAAATATTTTTATATCTCCAGACTGATTCCGGGTCTTTATTCATCTCTATTCACGCGGATTTTAGGCCGTAAATTTTCTATCATCTATCCCAGGACAGAACCTCAGTTGATAATTTTTACCTAAATTATTTCATTGGATATAAAAACTAAAACTGATCGCCCGGGTTTCATTCCCGGCATTGCTGGCCCCCGCTTACCCTCGGTTCTCAACCCCACAGTCGCCCCTCCAGAGAATTATTTCTTTACCTGGAGAAAATTAGGCAGGTTCGGAACGGTGGGGACCCCCTCGGGACAAATCGGGATGGAGGGCGATCGCCGGACGCCCAAAAAGTTCACAGCCAGATTTTAGGGACTCTGGTAATTCCAGGCATTGCGTAGAACTAGAGGTAGCAACACTTTTCCCCCGATTAGCCCACTATCAATCGCTCAAAATCCACAGCCAATCGAAGAAATATCCATGAGACAACCCTATACCCTAAGCAAAATCCGATAAAATCCGTCTAAAGAGCGAGAACATCAAAAGCGTTAGGGTGAGACAATTTCCGTACCACCCAAACAGCGTCTTTACCCAACCCAATTTTTATAGATAAATGAGCGATCCCTCCTTGCCTCAAAACCCAAAAACAGACCGCATCCTAGTTGTCGATGACTCTCCTGATAATGTCTTGCTCGTCAAGACGATTTTGGAAGAAGAGGGATATGACATCACTCAGGCGGATAGCGGCTATGCCGCTTTAGCGCAAATTGACCAATCCCCGCCAGACTTGGTATTGCTGGATATTATGATGCCGGGAATGGATGGCTATGAAGTCACCCGGCGGATTCGCGGCAACAAAAAATTGCCCTTTATCCCCATTTTGCTGATCACCGCTCACGATCAACCCAGTGTAGTTGAGGGATTAGATCTCGGAGCCGATGATTTTATCCGCAAACCTGTGGAACTCGATGAACTCTTAGCCCGGGTCCGGAGTTTATTGCGCCTCAAGCATAGTGTAGATGAGCGGGATGAAATCGCCCGTCAGCGCGAGGATTTCGTATCCAGGCTCACCCATGATTTGCGCACTCCGTTAGTTGCGGCGGATCGAATGTTGACCCTGCTTAAACAAGAAGCCCTCGGACCGATCACTCCTCCGATGGAAGAAGTCTTCACGACGATGGTGCGGAGTAACCAAAATCTGCTGAAGATGGTGAATACTTTGTTGGAAGTTTATCGTTACGAAGCCGATCGCAAAAATCTGAATTTCTCGTTGGTGGATATGCCACAACTGATTCAGGAAATTATCGAGGAACTGGTGCCGATGGCCCAGGAAAAAGAAACCGAAATTAAACTCAAGTATGGTACATCGGTGAATGGAACCGGCAAAACTTCGGGTTTGGTCCGGGGCGATCGCCTAGAACTGCGTCGTCTTCTGACTAATTTAGTAGGGAATGCGATTAAGTTTACCGACAATGGGATCATTGAGATTCACATTACGGAAGATGTAGCTCGTAAAAATGCAGGGGGTCCCCAATGGATTGAGATCGCGGTGGCTGATAACGGCGCTGGAATTAGTGAGGCGGATCAAACTCTATTATTTGAAAGATTTCTTCCCGGCAAGCACAAGCGATCGGGCAGCGGTTTGGGCCTACACCTGTGTAAACGAATTACCGAAGCTCATAATGGAACCATTAATGTCCAGTCAGTCCTAGGGGAAGGCAGCGTCTTTAGTGTGCGCTTACCCGCTTGGAAAAATTGATCCATTTCAGGGGTTATTGTCGCTTAATCATCAGCTTAGGGTGTCAAATTTCAGGGCAAATTTCAGGGCAAATTTCAGGGCAAATTTCAGGGTTATAATTGCTGTTATCTAACATCCCTTATAGAGAAGACCTCTTGCAAAAAAAAGGATTGCTCCCCCTTTCCCCTCCTTAAAAAGGCCAATCGGCTTTTTAGAATTTTGCAAGAGGTCTAGAGAATATTCGAGAATAATATCAAATCCGGGTATGAACATTCGTTGTTATGGAGTAGCCCGCGCTTCTCGGGCTTTGTTAGTATAGCCCCACCCTTTCCGGGCGGAACGCTCATAGAACAGGGTGCGGGTTAAACGTTGAAAACCGGATTCCGGATCAGAAAACAGGGGACAGTGGCGATCGCTCGTGACGACTATCCCTAGGAGGAAGGGGGGAAATGTTCCGGCATCAACCTCTGGAATCAGGTTTGAAAGGGGTATGGAAGTACCCGGTGTCGATAAAAGCTGCTATAACGGTTGCAGATGTATTTTGACTCCATCTTAACGACACCACTATGGAAACTTTTGCCTATCTTCAATTATTCCTCATCTATGATGCCCCTCCCGCTCCCTTGGAACCTCTGGCCCCAGGGGTGAGAAAATTTTGGGCAGAATTCAAGGGGAAAAATTTCTCTAGTGCGGGGTTGATTCGCTGGTTCTCTGTGGCCGTGACTGTAGCACTCCTGAGCATGGCAACCCAGGTTTTGGCCTACCAACGAGGGGAGCGGAGTGAAGCGGTGCGCTCCATCCAAGTGCGCTTACAACAGTTGGGCTATTTTAGTGCGGATGTGGAGCCAACTCCCTTTTATGGTGAGATCACCGAGGACGCGGTGAGGCGTTTTCAGCGCGATAATGGCCTGCCGGTGACGGGGAGAGTTGATCCACAGACGTTAACGGCGATCGAGCGATTATTACGACCCGCTTCCAGTTTTGGTCAAGTAACCCAGGTGGGAACGACCAATCAAGTGCTGGGTTTTGGAGACTCGGGTTTACAAGTCAGCGCCCTCCAGGAGCAGTTACGACAGTTAGGGTATTTGAATCGTAGCGCTACGGGTGAGTTTGATTTTGAAACAGAACAGGCCGTTTTTCGCTTCCAACAGGCATTTGACCTCCAGGAGACAGGTCTGGTGGGACCGATTACTCGGGGGGCCTTAGACCGACAATTAGGGTTAATTTCGGCGGCTCCATCCTGGCAACCCGTAACCCCGATCGCTGGAAACTCGACGGAAAATTTGAAGCTGGGCGATAGCGGCATTGCCGTGAAATCTATTCAAGAACGGTTAATTGCAGCAGGCTATCCGATCGGGACTGCCGATGGCATCTTTGGCCCCCGCACGGAAGAAGCCCTCAAACAGTTTCAATACGTTTTTAGTTTAGTGCCGACTGGGGTTGCCAATGCGGACACTCGCCAAGTTTTGGATCGCAAGTTTTATGTAGTTGTCGTTCCTAAACGCAGTAATTTTACCCTCAGCGCTGTTCGGGAAATTTTTCCCGATGCGTTTGAGGCCGAGAACCGATTGGGGACTTACATTCATGCTGGTTCCAATCTGCGCCGGGAGGTGTCTGAAACCCGCGCCAAAATTTTAAAACAACGCGGACTCATCGATACTCGCGTGGCTTATTTCTAGTGAGTCGTTAACAGGGGTTAGGACGGTTCAGTTCTGCCCCTAAATTGGCAGCAAAGCCCGCTGACAGGTGGGACAAACCGCATGGATGGTCAGTTGACAATCGAGCAGGTGGTATCCTTCTTTGGTGGTGGTTTTAATCCCAACTTTTAAGATGGAGTCACTTTTAAATTCAATGGTTTTGTTACATCTGACACAAATTAAATGGTGATGATGGTGAGGATAGGGTTGATTAATTTCGTAATGTTTATGTCCTTCTGCTAACTCTAATTCGCGTAAAATTCCCATCCTCGCCATTAATTTTACCGTGCGATAGATGGTAGATAAACTGATGGACTCTCCTTCCTCTTGCAAAAGTTCGTAGAGGTCTTCAGCACTCAGATGCTCACCTTTCGGAAGGTTTTGAAACACTTGTAAAATCGTTTCTCGTTGCGGGGTTAAGCGCCAACCCCGTTCGTTTAATTCGGCTTTAAGCGAGGACGCTGTGTAGAAAGACATAGCAATCTTCTTCTCTTCTCAAGAAACCCTCTTTATTGAGAAGGATACACAATAAATTGAGAATTTGCAACAAAGCTGGCTTATTGACAATTATTAGCACCTACTCAATCTGCGGGTTTCTAATTGCTCAACGCCATAAGGGGTAACCATTCTGGCGTTGTTGAATCGGACCGGGGTCAGGCGGGACCCTTGTAAGTGACCTGGGTTAGTTGTTGATACACCCGGTACAAAATCCCCTCTGTCAGAGCAGTCTAGGAATTTTTCGCGTTCATAATTTTAAGTTTTGTAACAATTTTAAACCGGCCAAAACTTCCCCCTTCTGACCGGGGACCCCCTTTACAACGGTTAGGGTTTTTACGCTCATAGTCATTTGCCTTATTTCCGGTCCCCTCCCCTGTGTCTTGGGGAGGGTTAGGGTGGGGTCCTCTTAACCGACTCTTGGAAAGCACCCCCCCCCGCGCAAAAATCGCCTTCCAGACTTGTGAAAGGCGATCGCAGTATTCAGTAGTAGATCGTCCCCCTTGTGATAGCAGTCCCGGGGGATAAAGTTGTTTGAGCTTCCACCAACCACCCTGACTGATGAGGCGATCGCGCCATTGCCGGATTGGAGTCCAAAAACTCCCCTGAAGCGATGAGCGGTTCCCTCTAAGTTAACAATTCCAGATAATCTCGGACGCGGTTGCGTCGCTTCGGCTGCCGCAACTTTTGCAGGGCCTTGGACTCAATTTGACGGACTCGTTCCCGAGACAGGTCCAGAGCACGACCAATTTCGGCTAAGGAGTACGGATGTCCATCGGTCAATCCAAACCGCATTCCAATCACATCCCGTTCTCGACTGGTCAAATCCGCCAGGAGGTGATGCAACTCTCGATGCAAAGCTTCTTGCATCAACTTTTCTTCCGGAGAGATATCATCGGTTTCGAGTAAATCTCCCAGTTCCGTATCTTTTTCCTTACCCACCTTAGTTTCCAAAGACACAGACCGAGGAACTCGCAATAACACTTCCCGGACTTGTGCCGGAGTCATCTCTAATTCCTTGGCAACATCTTCGATGCTGGCAGTCCGGCCTTTTTCTTGGGACAGCTTGCGCTGGGCTTTTTTAATTTTATTGAGCTTTTCGGTAATGTGAACCGGCAAGCGAATGGTGCGACTTTGGGTGGCGATCGCCCGGGTAATCCCCTGACGAATCCACCAGTATGCATACGTGCTAAATCGATACCCCTTGGTCGGATCGAACTTATCCACGGCCCTTTCTAAACCCAGGGTCCCTTCTTGGACTAAATCCAAGAGCTCTAACCCTCGATTTTGATACTTCTTCGCCACGGAAACCACGAGACGGAGGTTGGCCTCAATCATGTGTTCCTTCGCGCCAATACCTTCAGCTTGAGTGCGTTCCAGTTCTTCCACCGTCAAAGATGCCAGGGCCGCCCATTGACGTTTCCCAGCAGCCAAAATCGGCTTGAGGTCAGTGACTTGCTCTCCCGCTTCCGCAGCCCACCGCTCTAAGGAGGGTCGATGCCCTAAGAGAGAGGCGAGGCGATCGCGGGTGTCCACCAGGCGAACATACCGTTGCAGTTCTGGATTTTCCTCAGTAGCTGCCGCATCACGCATCTCTTTGATCTGCATATAGCGCTGCACTTTCTGGGCTTCCACAACCTCTTCTTCTCGCCCGAGCAACCGCACACGACCAATTTCCTGGAGGTACAACCGAACCAGGTCGGTAGTGCGCCGAGTGGGGGCTTGAGAGATTTCAACGGTGTCCGGTTCCTCCATTTCCAGCTCGACTGCCAGCGGATCGGAACTCAGGTCTAAGTCATTGTCCTCGGGAGCATCAGGCTCGAAGTCGGAGGGCAATAGTGGATTGTCGTCTTCTGTATTGGGGTAAAGAGAAATTCCTGGCATGGTGATCTTCTCAGCGTCTCCAGGTGATCGGTGGTT
>CAYUEH010000201.1:6631-8765 GCA_964442465.1 uncultured Laspinema sp.
AGCCGGTTGAGTTGCCGGTTGCTAGGATCTGAGGACATTACTCGGGCTTGATATCCCGCAGCATCAGGGCTTCCACCGCATCTTGGGGGGTAATTTGGCCGGAGAGTAATTGATGCACCTGATAAGAAATCGGAACGGAAATTTCCAAAGTTTTAGCCCGTTGAATTAACACCTGGGTCGTATTTACCCCTTCGGCTGTCCCTTCTAAATCCGGGAGAATCTCAGCCAGGGTCTTGCCTTGTGCCAATTGATAGCCCACTTGGTAATTCCGACTCAGAGGGCTATTACAGGTCGCTAGTAAATCACCAAGTCCTGACAATCCGTAAAAGGTTTCCATTTGTGCTCCCCAATGGGTGCCAATGCGAATCATTTCAGTCAGTCCTCGGGTGAGTAAAGCCGCTTTAGCATTAGTCCCGAGTTGGAGACCATCGCAGACCCCCGAGGCGATCGCCATGACATTTTTGAGGGTCCCCCCCAATTCTACCCCCAGAGGGTCGGGATTGGTATAAACCCGAAAGTTACTCGAAGAAAACATCTCTTGGACCAAACTAGCGGCAGTTTCATCGTGACTCGCCACCACCGTTGCTGCCGGTAATCCCTGTTGAATTTCCTTGGAGAGATTCGGTCCAGCTAACACCACCACCGGGCGATCGCTAAATGCCCGTTGCCAGAGTTGCGCCGCTGTACAGGTGCTCTGCGGGTCTAATCCTTTAGTTGCCGTTACGATAATTGTATCCGCTCCCAGGCCAATGGCTTTAACTTGGGATAAAACTGAGGCGACTCCTTTCATGGATACCGCAGACAGGAGAATATTCGCCCCAGTGACAATCTCCTCTAAGCTGCGATCGCCACGGCGAGACCAATATTCCACCGGATGACCATTTTGGGCCACTAACTGTCCCAAAGTCCGCCCCCACACCCCAGCCCCCACAATTCCGAGGGTCTGAGGTTTCGTAGTCGGGAAACTTGGCGTATTATCCATCAGTTTTCCTCAATCCTTCCCCTACACAACAGTTTGGGGGTTGCGGCGATTCACCCGAGGATACCGTTCCATCAAAGCCCTTACCTGCTCGGCATGATAGGAACTGCGGGTCAAGGGAGAGGCCACAATTTGTAAAAAGCCCCAGGACTCCCCAAGCTGCTGCCATGCGGTAAATTGTTCTGGCGTCACCCAATTCACCACCGGCAGATGTTTCGGGGTTGGTTGCATATATTGTCCCAAGGTTAAAATATCGCACTCCACCGCCCGTAAATCTTGCAGCACCTGTTGAATTTCCTCATCGGTTTCCCCGAGTCCGAGCATGATTCCCGATTTCGTGTACAACCCCGGGGCCAGTTGGCGCGATCGCCGCAATAATTCCAAACTGCGCTCATAGTTGCCTTGGGGACGCACCCGACGATACAGACGGGGCACTGTTTCGGTATTGTGGTTGAGCACTTCTGGTTCGGCTTGCAAAATCACCTCTAAGGCTTGCCAATTCCCACAGAGGTCCGGGATTAACACTTCGATGGTAGTCCCGGGGGAAGCGGCCCGAACTTCTTCAATACAGCGCCGGAATTGGTTGGCTCCCCCATCGGGTAAATCATCCCGATTCACCGAGGTAATCACCACATGATTCAGCCGCATTCGCCGGACTGCCTCCGCTAACCGAATGGGTTCCGTGGGGTCTAGGGCCTGGGGTTTTTTCTCAAAATCAATATCGCAGTAGGGACAGGCACGGGTACAGGCTGGCCCCATAATCAGAAAAGTCGCTGTCCCGTTGTGGAAGCACTCTCCGATATTGGGACAGGATGCCTCTTCACAGACGGTATTGAGGGCTAAATCCCGCAATATTTCCTTAACGTTGCCGACGCGCTCCCATTGCGGGGCTTTGACCCGCAGCCAATCTGGTTTTACACTCACGCTTATGCCCTAACATTTTTAAAAGACATCATCTTTATGATACTGGGCGATCGCGCAACTCGCTCGCCGGTGCGATCGCCCTCGCCAACCCTGTTGGCAATCATCTGCCAGAAACTACTTGACAATTCTGGCTATGAGGACATAGACTGGTAAATGGTCATAAATTACGGGATGTGGCGCAGCTTGGTAGCGCACTTCGTTCGGGACGAAGGGGCCGCTGGTTCGAATCCA
>CAYUEH010000202.1:0-8755 GCA_964442465.1 uncultured Laspinema sp.
ACAGGCGCTTCTCGAAGCGCCCCTACATTCCATCACTCTTTTTTGTGATCACATTTATCACCTGGACAGGCGCTTCTCGAAGCGCCCCTACATTCCATCACTCTTTTTTGTGATCACATTGAGCTCCTGGACAGGGCTAGGTTTTTAACCCCTGCCGGTTGTTGCTGTAGGGGCGATTCGAGAATCGCCACCACAGTCAGTTTCAATCGACATGAAACTGAGAAATATTGATTGAGTTCGTGCATAAATTTCAAAAATTTTCCCACTGATATCAATAGAACAGAAAACCGGCGTTGAAACTCCAGTGATTCCCTGAGTTATTAACCGCCCGTGATTTCCTCAAACGCAAACTTTGCGACCTTGAACCAAGCCCTTGATCGGCTTTCGTTCAAATCTATTGTGGGTAAGAACAGAACAATGAACGATTCAATATTTCTCAACTCTCTTTTCCTCGGCTTAATCGTCATGGGTCAATCCGCTTCACCTTTAGCGGTTGCTGCTGCTTTCGGCTCCAATACCGGGCGAATTGCCCAGGAAATTAGCACAGCGGAAACTACTTCGGAAATTTGCATTGATGAGAAAGGAAATAAATATCATTGCCCTTCAGTTCATGAACCCCCCGGGTTTTTCTACCAGGGATAGAGAGCAATCAGCTAATTCTGGGGGGGGCGAATTTCTGATAACCGTTGTTTTGCCATGCCTAACCATAAATATTCCTCCGGTTTCTGGGGGTTAGCAAGGGCTTGGCACTCTTCCCAGAGAGCGATCGCCTCGGGAAACTGCCCTAAATTCTCCCGCACTTGTGCCAACAAACAATAGGGAGAGGCATAATTTCGGTTTAAATTTATGGCCATTTCCAGAGAGTCTTCTGCCTCCACCTCTCGCCCTAATTTCAGTTGAACCCACCCCAGGTTTTTGTACAGGGCAAATTTGTCCCGTTCCAGGGTCGCCAATTGTAATCCCTCGGTGAAAAAATGCAGGGCGGTGTGATAATCTTCATCCACCTTCATGGAGATAGAACCGAGTTGATTATAAGCCGGAGCAGACCCTAATCTAGCTGCTTTTTGATAGTTCAGTCGCGCACAGTCATAATCCCGTACCGTTTCACAGGGCCAAGCTTTATTGTAATAAACCTTGGGATTATACGGGTCAAAAATCCCAGCTAAATCCAGCTTTTTCCAGTAGTCCGATAAATCTCCTATCCCATAACTATCCATCCCGCTATTATTTAACCGGGTTGCTAGGGTTGGGGCGATTTGTTGCCAACTGATAATTCCCAGACTCGCCAGGATAATTCCCATCCCCCATTTGACCGAATACCTCTGCCTAAAATGCCATTGCTTCTCGGGAATTTGAAGCGGTGGCAACAACGGAGATACCCGTTCCGGTTCCCTGGATTTTCCTCGTAAATCCGCCCAACTCGGTGGCATCATCGTCGGATTTTGACAAATCATCGGCAACCAACTCGCACAGGGAAATTCCCCTTCTAACCCCTCCAATCTTTCCCGCGCTTCTCGCATCGCCAAATAGAACGATTCCCCTCGGGAAAAAGCGGCTAGAAAATACTGTAAAAAGCGTTGAGCTACGCAGTCCGGAACGGGTTCCCGCATTACCACGGTTTGGGGAATATTTAACTCAGCCAATTCCCGCGCTAATCCTAACCCATCACAGGAGTTGAAAATAGCAATTTGCAATCCTCGGGCAACGGCTTTAGTTAACCCATATTTTAACGCTTCTAGGGTTAAACTGTCTTGAGGGTTAATATAAATTCGGCCAGTCTCCCCTTGGGTTTCACTATGTCCAGCAAAAAAGAGAATATCCCAGGAGTCTTCCCAAAGGCGATCGCTCAGTTCTTCCGGCGTCGGTTCCACCAGAAAAGTCACCACCGCATCGGGTAAGTTTTCCAGAACCTGGCGGTCAATTTCGATGTCAATCCCTTCTTTATGTCCCAAAATTGCGAGAATTTTTACCGCATTTTTTTCAGACCCCTTCAAACAATCCACTCGTTTTGCCATGGGGGAAATCAGCGCCAGTTCCGTGTTAGGATAGCGTTCAAAAAAGTCCCATAAATGCCAAGGCAGCTTTTGGATTAAAGACTGATTACTGCGAATCAAAACCCGCACGATTTCAGTCCGATTTAACTCTTCTCGCAGGGTTTTATCCAGAGGTAAAAAGTCTTTAGACTCAATCCAATCTTGGAAGCAGTCGCTCAAAATTTTGGCGGCATCTCGGCAGTCTTGGACCCGTTGAACGATTGAGCCATTATAAATAATTTGTTTCGGTTTGAGCCCTCTGAGGGTATCAAGATTCCGATATTTCGCTTCCCACTGCTGCAAGCGAATCAGCAGATCCGGCGCAGGGGGTAGTTTTCCCGGGATTTCTATGGAAGGGCGATCGCCTTCTGTCCCAATTTCTAACGTCACCCCAAATCCCTGGCGATGGAAATCCCCCTCTAGCTTAATCACCACTAATTTAGCCATAGTAGTCCCCCCAGACTTGAACCCAATTTAGATGATAAACCCTTCCGTAACACTCACATCCCCCAACTCTAGTTTAATACTAAACTGGTCTCCCGGTTCACCACTAAAATTAAGTTGAATATTTTTCGTGCTGCGCGCCTGTGCATGCATCACAGACACTTGGGAACTATCCAAAACCATCACCTGCAAATCCCGGGGTAAATGGGTTTGTTCTCCAATCGGATAGACTTCCACCCAAATATCCATTTCTGGCGGATTCGTGGGTTTGATTCCCACCAATAAAGCCACCGCATCTCCCCTTGAATTCAAATCCAGTAACTTTCCACCCTTCACCGCCGTTTGAGTCGTTCTAAACTGTAACGCCAAGTCTAATTGAGGAACCTCTAACAATTCTTCCACCCGTTTCCATCCCGCATCCCAACAGTGATGCAACCATTGAGATAGATGAATTCGTTGAGTTGAAGGCATAGCATGAAGGCGCTTAATCAATAATTCTAAGCCCTGAAACTGGGATAATGGACAAGGATTGCTGGAAATAGTTTCAGCAAATCCCAGTAATCTTGCTTGGGTCCGGGATGGATTAATTTCCACAGCAATATAGCCGATTCTCTCGGTCAAAACCTCTGGGGGAACTTCCACGCAGTCAGCATCAACCTCAACCGGGAGGCATTCGATTTTTCCCCCATTCGCCAACTGTAAATCCGCAATATCCAGTAAACTTTGCATAACTGGATTCCAGCTATCACTAGCGATTAACTGGGTGGGGATGCCTAAACATTGACAATAATAATCAACCGCCAGCACTGCCAAGGTATTCTGATAGACCTGGGCGGCTTTCGCCTCAGTTAAGTGCTGCCGACCAAACTGTTGAGCCATTTGGTGGTATTTTTGGATCAACGATGTCGTAAACGTGAGTTGCTCGATGTTCATTTCCTTATGTTCACTTAACTTGAGCCGGTTTATTAATCAATCAAGAGCATTTGAATTGGGGCCGCCAGTTCCTTTAAAGAACGTTGATAAAAAGAACTGAGAGTGGAAACCGTAACGTTTAAATCAACCGAGAGAGTTTTCCATTTAATGCCTGCCAATCGAGCTAAAGCAATCCGTTTAAAGTTGACATCGGGTCGATTTTTTAAATGGGTGCTTTGAAAGAGTCCCTCCCGGTCCTCTTCAATGTATTGTTGAAGAAGCTGGGATGGAGACGGTTGGGTTTCCGGTTGGGGGATTAATTCGACTTCCGAACTCGACAAAGGGCGATCGCCTTTTTTGCCGACCACGGTTTTAATCCCTTCAATGATAAATCGCTTATCCAGGAGATAATTGACCCAAGTCATCACCGAACCCCGTCCCGAGTCATAGCGATCGATATTCTCACAAACAAACAACCATAATAGAGAGAGGGCCTCCGCATAAATTTCCTCATACACCGCGATAAATTCACCTTGACGGGGACGGGAGAGTTTCCCAGAAGCGGCGATCGCCCCCACTAGCTTCGTCAAAGCCAACTGCCGTTCCCGACTCTGGGGAGGATGCCCCTGCGCTAACTCAGCATAGTGCTGCATTTCCTCATCTTGTCTGTTCCGATCTCGCTCAGGCATTACAGGTTCCTACTCTTGCCTCCTCATCCGCTTCTAATTTCTCTCTCTGCTTATCCCCTCCACTTTTATGCCTTACCCCCCATTTTGTTACAAAACTTTACAATTACCCCCAGCATCCCACCATCCACCGTCCAGAACCCCATTTTCTGTACCGAAATCATGGGTCTTAATTCGGATTAACCTTGCTAAATTATGCGAAGTGCTGGATTTGGGTGGAAAACCTTACTATAGCGGGGGAAATCCGTAAAACCTCTCCCCAATTACGGACAGCGATGTCCGTAATTGGGGCTTCAATCAGCGCTCAAAAACCGCATAAAAATTAACAGTTCGCAGGAAATTAAAAAGCCGTTTCACCCCAATACAATTCTCTGCAAATCAGCTAAAAAGAGGCTGGATAGCCAGAATCAGACTGAGATGTAGGTTGAACCATTCTAGAAGCTCCGACGAACCCCGCCGATTTTTTTTTTATTTACCCTTGACACAATATGTTTTTGATATTACGCTTAAGAAACTGGGTCAACTTCGCGATGATCTGACCCGGTCTTTCTGATTTCCGTAAAAATTTACCCGCCAAGCATCTAATATGCGGGAACCCGATCGCATAAAAATCTAAAAACACACCTAATGTACCTTTAGATGGGGTTACGAATAACCAAGCCCCAAGACCTCCAGAACTTAACTGAATATGGTGACTGTATGGAAATTAATGTCTTTGACCCAACCTTTTATCGCGCTATTCACTCAGATTTATCAGAATTCAACGACTCAGAAGCCTTTGACCACTTAATCAATCACGGGTTAAACGAAGGACGGAAATTCTCTCCTTTTCTCGACCTCAATTTCTATGGAACGGTCAACCCAGACCTGGCTGCAGCAGGCTTGACCACCACTCAACAACTCTATGAACATTGGCAAATGTTCGGAGTCAATGAAGGGCGATCGTTTTCACGAGTTTTCCAAGCCGACTTCTATCGACAAATGGGTCCAGACTTACAGGCAGCCGGACTGAGTAACGCCGAACTCTTCAATCATTTTCGGACCCTCGGGATTGAGGAAGGTCGTCAAGCTTCCCCCTTATTTAATGTTAATTTTTATCTCGCCTCTAACCCGGATTTACAAGCAGCGGGATTCAATAACCGGCAAGCGTTAGACCACTACATCGTCCACGGAATCCCAGAAGGACGAATGGGATTTCAGGTCCCCCCAATGACTCCGAATGAACCGCCTCCCTCACAACAGCCTCCGCCGTTACCCCCCGGACCCGACAACCCCGGCCCAGGCCCAACCCCGGAAAACTTCGGAACCATCCCATTCCAAGAACCCCAGTCAACCGCACCGCAACCAACAACACCAGCAGTAATCAGTCCGGGGACACCCCCCATACCTCCTCCTGTCTCACAACAGCCTCCGGACCTACCCCCCGGACCCGACAACCCCGCCACCAGCGCAACCCCTGGACCAACCCTACCGACACCATTACCAGGTCCCGAGTCAACCCAACCCCCACGACCGACACCAGTAGCGCCGCCAGTAGGAGCGCCTCCCACACCGACCTCACCTACGGATCCTGTTGCCAACATCCCAGAGCAACCCACCATCGGCGCAACCCCTAGCTCACCCGCAGAAACACCATTACCAGGTCCCGGGTCAACCCAACCCCCACGACCGACACCAGTAGCGCCGCCAGTAGGAGCGCCTCCCACACCGACCTCACCTACGGATCCTGTTGCCAACATCCCAGAGCAACCCACCATCGGCGCAACCCCTAGCTCACCCGCAGAAACACCATCACCAGGTCCGGACGCAACCGAACCCCAACAACCGGCACCTGGAGCGGGTCCCGGGGCACCACCTCCAGTACCTTCCATCCCACTACCGCCTCCGGGTTCAACCACGCCACAAAGACCCACCCCAGTCGCAGCTCCGGCACCCGGAATCCCGATCCCAACCCCCTCTACGGATAGTGAGGAACAAGAGGAAGATGAACTCACCCGAACCTCTCAAGCGAGTCAGAATTATCAACTGACGCCCGAGGCAATTCAGAGTGGAGGGTTGCGGAGTTTTACCGCACAGACCAGTTGGACTGACATTTTTGGCAACGGAGTCGCCTCTCCCTCTGCTGATCTCCTGTTAGGTGAGACGTTTGTTAGCCCCGTTGGGGACAATGTGGGGAACATCAGCTTCCTATCCGCCCCGAATTATGGCGCTGACTTCCTGCTGATGTAATCTGATGCAATGGGTACTGTGTCCTGAGCATTAAATCAGGGCACAGTCCTCCTTAGTTTTTAATAGACCTATTGCAAAACTTGGGATTGTTCCCCCCCCAATAACCCGGTTCTTTTTGCTAGGCGTAAAAATGCGGTAATATTGACGACAACCCTGGTGATTAACGCACTCTCAATCGATATTCTCTAAAGCGAAATTGAGCATTCCTCCCCCCTGAGAGAGAAGTTGTTCCACATCGGTTTCGGAAATATCGAGTTCGGTGTTGTAATCGGCTCTTAAGCGGATACTTTCCGCATCGATTAGATAGGGGTGGAACTCGACAGGAATGCGCTTTTTGCGAGCAAATCTCGTACCAAAAGCGGCGATCGCTGCTGAATGTTTGGAGTAGGACAGCCCCTCACCTTCTCAAAAGGCTGTGGCAATGTAAAACATGGCTTAGTAACTGCGGGATGCCGCAAAATCAGGAAACCCATTACTGTTTAATTGTCTGGCAGATTGTAGGCTGCGAGTAGCTTTTTCCAGCAATTTTTGCTGTTCCGGTGTCATAGGGGTATTCCTTCACTGCGGATGTTACGAAAGTAGCTATTGTTATAGGTTTTAAATTCGCAACTGCTGGCCAAAGCGCAGCTTATCAAGGTCTCATATTCCAAGCATAATTCAGCAATTAATTTACTAATTTTCTTGCTTTTATCAGAATAGTTAAAATCTTGTTTTAGGACAATTAAAATATCAATATCTGAGTCTGGTGCTGCATGGCCCCTGGCTTGAGAACCATAGAGAATAATTTGGTCAATTTGCTGACCATATAGGGTTTTAAGTTTTTGACAAGTTTCGCTTAAGATGGTGTTGATAGGTGCTTCGAGCATCTTTGAATTAGTCCAAAGAGGGGTTTAGATTAATTTTAACCTAATTTTACAGGGAATAGCTCCCTGGAGAAACCCCAGAAACCGGGTTTCTTTCTCCCTGCCACAGTTAACTTTGATATCTATAGCAGAAACCCGGTTTTTTTGAGGGGGTTTGGGCCGATCGCCCTCTGGTAAAATAGGCGATCGCATCAAGGGAACGGTGGAACGTTCTTATGATATTTCATAGTTGACTCCCTCGATATCAGTTTGGATAAAGTCATTCCCTTTGAAAAGCAAAGGTTGCCCCATCGCCTTGGCTAACCCGAATGAAAAACAGTCTCCCATATTCAATTTTGCGGGGTGACGACCCTTGCCAAATGTTAAGAATGCTCCAGCAGCTAACCGGGCTTGTTCTGGACTAAAGGGCACGACAGTAATTGATAATTCCTTGAGTAGTAAATCTAAATTTTCTACTCCTTTTTCCCCGTGTCGAGTTCCCAAAACAATTGATAACTCTACATATCCAGGGGAGGAGAGGAGGCAGAGATTGCTATTCTCAATAAGCTGAAGAAAAGTTTCGGCTTCAGGTTCAGCGTAAATGATTGCCAGAATAGCTGAGGGGTCAATGACCACTAATCCAGACCCCCAAATTGATTGTAGCCAATAATTTCTTCAGGAGAGCGACTATCAAGAACAGGTAAACTTCTGATTTGCTCACAAATTTGATGCACCGCCTCAAAGTTGACCTTTGTCTTCGGTTGTTGAGACTGCTGAG
The DNA here is from genome assembly GCA_964442465.1 of uncultured Laspinema sp. Lineage (GTDB taxonomy): Bacteria > Cyanobacteriota > Cyanobacteriia > Cyanobacteriales > Laspinemataceae > Laspinema. The sequence continues at coordinate 7,925 of CAYUEH010000202.1, forward strand.
GTTCTTGTTGCAATAATTCCACTAACCACTGCAGTAATACCCAGCGATCGCTGACGGAAAGCTGCTCGATTTTGGGCTTCAGTTCTACCAAGTTTTTCTGAAGATTTACTTCCATAAGAGTCCCTCCACATGGTTTTATTGTAATGAATTATAACAGAAACCGGGTTTCTTTTCTCGCTGCCACAGTCAAATCTGAGATTCACCCCAGAAACCCGGTTTCTTGTTTTGAACAAAAAGCGATCGCCTCCCCTGGAAAAACCTCAGAAACCGGGTTTCTTTCTCTCTGCCACAGTTAACTTTGATATTCACCACAGAAATCCGGTTTCTTGTTTTGAGCAAAAAAACGCTCGCCCACTAAAAAAGCGATTCCCTCCGGGACGCTTCGCGATCGCCCTTGACTACAGATTATTCTTCCTCGTCCCAATCTTCAGCGGTTAATGGGGCTTGGCTACCATGACGGACATGGAGTACATATACCTTCTCCTCCCGAATCACAAACAGAATACGGTAAACACTCTGCTGTTTTTTGCCGTAGAGAAGTTGCCGAATTTCTTCAGGAAAAACATCATTTTCTACGGCTAAAGCACAACGCCGAGGTTTTTCCTGTAAGGTAGCTTTTGGTTCCATCAAATCTCGGAACCCTTGTGAAGCGAAGCTATCGCGTTAGCGAATCGGCATAGTCTGGGTTTCGTTCTTTAGACTTCTTGCAAAATTCTAAGAAGCCCCCCTTCTTAAGGGGGGTTGGGGGGATCTATCCGGTATTTTGCAAGAGGTCTTTTTAACCATTGGTAGGCTGTTTCAATTTCAATTTCTGCTTTGCGAGTCAGCCTA
>CAYUEH010000203.1:0-8732 GCA_964442465.1 uncultured Laspinema sp.
AACATGGAGAAACGACTTCAGCGTAAATGATTGACCAATGGATAGGGTTAAGATTCCTTGGGCTTGCCGCCCATGCGAATTTCACTGTAGAAAGAAGCTAGACTAAAGCCATTTGAGCGCTTGACAACATGGGTTCTGAGGCGCAAATTATCACTGGCATACCAGATGCGCTCTTCCTCGTAGAGATGTTCAGATTCAGCAATAAACGTCACCACATCATCACTGCCAATGATGTAACGACTCTGGGTCGGTAATTCATCAGAAGTTGCGGATTTTCTTAGTAACCGCCCTTCAGTGGGTTGTGAACCATTGCCGATCGCCACTAGGACCGTGGAACCCGATTGTTTCGGTTCAGAGTCGATCGGTTTATTTTCCCAGCGAATCCGGACCCCCCCTAATGCTTTTGCCGGATCGATGCGATACTCTTGGCAAAGGGCGATCGCCTCGGGGTCCTCCGATGACAAGGCATCCAGCCAAAGGTCGGTTGTGCCTGCGACAGATTTGACCCCAGGGAGATCTTGACAGGTTCGTTGGGAAAACCACTTCCCGGCACTATGTTGGAAAAACTCGATAATATCCATCAACGACGTAGGAGTACGAGAGACTTGACTTGAGATGGACTTACGGTTGTACCCAATCGGTTCAGATCAAGACTGCCCACCCATCCATAGCCTGGGGTGCTAACAGCCAATCCCGTAAGTCCGCTTTTTAATATCCTATGCTGAATCGTGCCTTCGTGAATCTCAGATTATGTTCGCGAATCCGGATCGCAGACTTCTGGGTTAGGTCTCCTCAGAGGGCCTTCCGACGCGGATCCCCACGGCTACTCCGGTATCCCTGAGAAATCCCCAGTAAAATGGCAAGTATGACCTGCGGTTAAAAACAGAACACTAAGAAAGAGAAAATGATGAAATTACCTCGTTTGCGTCAGATTTTACTCTCATCTTGCTTGGGGTTATTACTCCTGGTGAGCGCTTGCGGTGAAGTCCAAGAACCTTCACGGTGGGATGGAGCACAGCAACAAAGTACAGAAGTCACCAGCGCCGGGGGTCAACCCGTCCCTGGCAGTTCCTTTAACCGCCTATTTCCTTCAGCTAGTGGCGGATACAGTCTCGTCTATACCCAAGAAAAAGCCGGGTTTGCCGAGGCGAAATTGCAACAAGGGAACCAAGATATGGCGATGTTATCCATTTCTGATACCGTTACCAATCCAAGTGCGGTGACGAAATTCCAGCAGAGTAACACGCGAGTGGGTCAATATCCGTCTTCGTCCCTGACGCCAAACGATACGGCGATTTTAGTGGGCGATCGCTTCCAAGTGAAAATCCAATCTCGAAATCCCTCCTTTACCGCCAGCGATCGCGAAACCTGGTTGCAGCGATTCAATCTCAACGGACTCCAGCAACTGAAATAATAGAAATTCGCCGTTCAAAGACTAAGGGATACCAAAAAGCCGACTCTATAGCTGCTTAGGCATTTAAATTGGTGGATCAAAAGCGAGCAAGATGCTCGCACTCCAAAGATTTCATAAATTTTCCATCTCCAATTTAGACAGCCAACAGCTTACCGGGCCAAAAATCCCATTCAGCTAATTCCCCTACACTAGGAGACTCCTGTGAGCAAAACAATTTTCCAGTTAGTTGACGAACTCCCCACCAATAACCTCACCGTGCACTCCCTGCGCGCCCTCGATTTTGTCGTTCCCGGTCAGTGGGATAACCTCGTGGGGTTTGAAAACACCATTAAAAGCGTCACTGGCGTAACAGATCAAGCCGTCATCCAACAAATTGGCGATCGGGCCATCCATCTCTACAACGACAAATCCCAAGGCTATCAACGGGCCCTGTGGATCTACCAAACCGTCGATAGTTTTGGGGGAACCCTCGGCGCTGCTGCCCTCGCCAACAAAGTCGGAGAAAAAATCGGATTACTGGGCTTCCTCTCTAAAATTACCCCCCGAGCCGACAAAGCGCAAACCATCGACCTTTCCCTGAAAGTCGTCGCCGAATTAATTGCCTTTTGCCAAATCAACGGCATCCCCGGGGACAGCATCGGCGATTTTGTCAAATCCCTCGGCAACTATAGCGGTGAATCCCTGATGCGGATGGCGGCCCTCGTCTGCTTCGATGGGTTGATTCCCCTAGGTCCCAACTTCGTCATGAAAGCCCAATCCGTACTCAGCGGATTGAACCCTGGGGACTTGCAAGAAAATGCCATGTTTAAAAAGCTCAGTACCATGATTCCGGGGGGAAATGCAGCCGGTCAACTGGGCTTTATTGGGGAAAGTTTCGCTTCCACCTCCGGTTGGATGAATAGCTTCGTCGCCTCTCGCGGGTTAACCCCCCAAAAAGTTGCCAACAACCTTCAGCAATTCATCGAAATATCCGATGATAAGTTGGACTATTTAGCGGCATTCTTGGATATGTCCACCAATTACTATGAGCATACAGGGATTCAAACCCTCGCTCATCGCTTGATTGAACGAGCCGTTGCCGAGATTTAACTGAGGATAAACCATGTCACCAGACAAACCTAAACCAGAGGAAGCATCGAAGAATTCCCCGACTCCCCCGGATCAACCGGAAGAGAAAACTAAGGCTTCTGCTGAACCCAAAGCCAAACCCCCAGGGAAGGCGGCTAAGGCCGGGGATGCTAAACCAGCAGGGGCATCGGCGAAAAAGGCCAAGCCTCCGGCATTAGAAGATAAGCCCTTTGCGGAGTTCATCGAACAGGATTATATCCCGGCATTGAAAACAGCCCTCGCCCAAAAGGGGATTGAGGACTTAGAAATTGCCTGGTGCAAGCAAAAAGTCACCCTGCCCGGTTTTACCTCGGAGGAAAGCTGGGCGCAGGTTCAGGGGGACTGGTTGGGTTCACAGCGTCACTTCCGGGTTTATTTCCCCACGGAGGAGATCAAAGGACCGAGAGCGTTTTCCTGCTTTGAGCGGGTCAGCCAACCGAGTACCTTAGAGCCATTCTTGATTGACGAACGCAAGATTGACCTGGATGGGTTAGTCTTTTATGTCGTGCAAAGACTGACGGCTCAAAAGTGGGTGACTCGCAATTAGTCTTCACAATGGGTTAATCACAATTCGTTGAATCGATAGATGACGACTCCGGTAACGGGGTCGTTTTCTACGCTGACATAACCGGCGGAAACCATCTGGGTGAGGGCTTGTTCGACTTCGCTAAAGCCCCGGTTGGTGTCCATGACGGCTTGGGTGACGGAAAGGGACCCCCCTCTGGCTTGGGCGGCTCTCACCAGGGCGATCATAAGTTGATCTTGGGTGTGCAGGTTGACGGTTTGGCTAATCGAATTTTGGGGCGCTAAGGGGACTCCGGTGGCGGATAACCCTAGTTTTTTTCTCATCTTGTCTTGGTATTTATCCACCATCCCCGGCATAATAAACGCATCCACCATTTGACCTAAAAAGAATAGGTTCCAGGTACAAAACCACAGGACTCCGGTGACGTATTTGCCGTTATAAAACCGATGCAGGCCCCCCACTCCAAAAAAGCCCGCCATCCATAACAGGTAGCTGACGCCGAGTCGGACGGATTTTTCTTGCTGCAAGCGAGTCATTTGCTCTCCTAACTCCTCCACGGATGACAAGGCATTCTTCGGGGGGGTGAGGGCGGGTTTCGGGGCAGAAACGGTGCGGTTTAAATCGGCGAGGACCTGGGTGACGGAACTATAGCGCCGAGATAGGGGTTGTTGGAGCATTTTGTCCAGGACCCTGCGCAAGGAGTCGCTGACGGGATTATCGACGAGGTAGTCTGGCCAAACCCAGGCCCCTTCTCGGGGGTCGAAGAGTTCAAAGGGCTCGATTTGGGTCATCAAATGGATGCAGGTGATTCCCAGACTGTAGAGATCGCTGGCAAAGGCAGGTTTCCCGATCGCCTGTTCAGGGGCGGCATATCCGGCACTGCCAATGACGGTGCCGCTTCTGCCTATACTGGTGCCGGTGACGGCTTTGGCGGAACCAAAGTCTACTAAGACAAGCTGTGCGTCACTCCGGCGACGAATGATATTTTCGGGTTTGATATCCCGGTGAATCACCTGGCGATCGTGGACATATTGCAAGACGGGGAGTAAGTTATTTAACAGTTCGCGAATCTGGGCCTCGGTGAACGGACCGGATAGGGCCAGTTCGTCAGCGAGATTTTGTCCATCGATGAATTCCTGGACTAAGTATTGCCGTCCTTCCTGTTCAAAGGTGGCGAGTAAGTCGGGAATTTGGGGATGTTGTCCGAGTTGTTCGAGTTGGATGGCTTCCTGGCGAAAGAGTTGGGAGGCTTTGGGGGAAGAATTGCTGCTGATTTTGGCGTCGGGATGGAATTGTTTGATGACGCAGCGGGGTTTGGAGGGTTTGTATTCGTCGATCGCCAGGAAAGTTCTGCCAAAACCACCCGCCGCGATCGGTTGGATGGCACGGTAGCGATCGCCCAACCTTAACCTCGCGCCACAATTGGCACAATATTGCGCCCCATCTTGGTTCTGGGGCTTCTGACACTGAGGATTGAGGCAGAAACTCATAAACAATACACGATAGTGATGCCTGTACTTTCATGTTGGCACAACTCCCCCTGAAGATGCTTGCCCAGATGGGGAATCCTCACCCCTCCCGGATGCTTTCCGGAACCCGGTTCTCATCGGTGGGAGGACTCCAACATCCCTCCCCTCAAGCTCTTTGTGATCCACTCACTCCAGTTACCTTGAGAATTTTTACCGCCAACTTTACAAAAATTGACGTGGTTTTGTGAATTTTAACGCTTTGGACTGTTCCCAAAGTTTCATAGCCTGGTAGACTGGAGTTCGTAACCTGGCATCATTCATAATAATGCCGAGCGATCCGCATCCAGAAGTCGCGCCATTGGCGTAACTTCGGAGTCGGTCTCCACCTCGCCTGTGGCAAATCAGCTATAACACCACCCTCACCGACACCTATGGTAGATTCCCTAAAGAAACCTGCGTTTGAAGAAATCCGCCCAGGGGTTAAAGCTCCCGCCAAGGACACCATCCTGACGCCGCGCTTCTACACCACGGACTTTGATGAGATGGCGCGGATGGACATCTCCCCCAACGAAGACGAACTCCAAGCCATTCTCGAAGAGTTCCGCGCCGACTACAACCGGCACCACTTCGTTCGGGATGAAGAGTTCAACCAATCTTGGGATGGAATTGATGGGGAAACTCGTCAACTGTTCATCGAATTTCTGGAACGCTCTTGCACCGCTGAGTTTTCTGGGTTTCTTCTTTACAAGGAACTCGCTCGCAAGCTCAAAGACAAAAATCCAGTTCTCGCTGAGTGCTTTTTGCTGATGTCTCGGGATGAAGCGCGTCACGCCGGATTCCTGAACAAGGCGATGAGTGACTTCAAGCTCTCCCTGGATTTGGGATTTTTGACCAAAAGTAAAAAATACACCTTTTTTAAGCCGAAATTCATCTTCTACGCGACCTACTTATCGGAAAAAATTGGGTATTGGCGCTATATCACCATTTATCGGCATTTGGAAGCCCATCCTGAACATCGGATTTATCCGATTTTCCGGTTCTTTGAAAACTGGTGCCAGGATGAAAACCGCCACGGCGATTTCTTTGATGCTTTGATGAAGGCCCAACCTCAAATCTTAAACGATTGGAAAGCAAAACTGTGGAGCCGTTTCTTTTTACTCTCGGTTTTTGCTACCATGTTTTTGAATGATATTCAGCGTTCCGGATTCTACGCAGTGCTCGGTCTGGATGCCCGTGAGTATGATATTCACGTCATCCGCAAGACCAATGAAACTGCGGGACGGGTTTTCCCGGTAATTTTGGATGTCGATCATCCAGAGTTCTTTGCCCGATTGGATACCTGCACGCAAAATAATGCTAAAATAGCAGAAATCGCAGGTTCTAACCAGCCTAAGATCGTGCAGTTTTTCCAGAAGCTACCCCTTTACATCTCAACTGTCTGGCAAATCGTGCGGCTTTATTTCTTGAAGCCTATTGATAAAACCGCAGAACAAGGGTTGGCTCACTAGATAGTTTTCCGGTTTCGCTCCTCTGTTGTTTCGTCTTTCGGCTCTGCTGAGTGCAGAGCCGTTTTTATTGGTGATGGTATGAGTGGCGGGGGTAAACTCTACTCCATGAAAGCAAGCGGTCTAATCGGTGGATTCAGGGGTGAGGGGCCATGCAAAAGGACGATTGCGATCGCCCACAATCCGTTCAAACGTCGCTAAATTCTCCGGGGAAAGTTCCTTCTGCCAGCGCAGATCCAGCTTAATCTCAAAATTCATCTGGTCATAGTAATTCCCGTGGATCTCTTGCACTTGTTGTTTCGCCTCCTGTCCCCGGTACTTCGCAATCATGGCATTGGTCCCGCGACTCCCGACAACGTGATGATGTTCATGCTTCCAATACTCCACCATCTCCGGCCTAAAATCCAGACCCACCAAATCACAGACTCGCCGGAGCGTGCCTTGGGGGTCCGATGCCAAGTCTTCGTAATGAATGGTCATTTTGCGATCGCTCGGAAAGGGCTCGTAAATTTGCCGTTTTTTCTCCAATTCATCCAACCACTGCTGACTCAACACCTCAATCCCCTTTTCTGGATAAATCCGCAGATAAGAATTGATCACCGCCCGCCCATCCCGTACCGTATGAATCAAATAAGGTCGCAACCATTGCTGCTGAAATTCCCGGGCCTCTAAACGGCGCGTCAGCCAGGAAGAATACTTACTAGAATCCACCAATACATCACAATCAATTTTCTTAAACAGTTGCGTATAGGGATTGAGAATCTCGTCATTATTTAACCATCCCCGGACGACCCGTTCAACCTTCAGGGGAATCAGTCGATGCAGTCGATGACCACTCATCCCCCTGGCCAAATCTTGTCGTTCCGCTTCCGTGAATTGCTCTTCCCAAAAGGTACTATCCTCTCGGACACAAAGCTTCTTACCCTTTCTAACAAACTCCGGCAGCTTACTAATTTCACCCAGAGAAAAAGCCCGGGGGTGGCTGCCCAACATCAAGTCCAGTAAGGTAGAGCCAGAACGACCAATTCCGATGATGAACACTACTGACTTCTGCATACCGTTGCCTTGCTCCTACACTTGTCTGTGTTCTCAGTTCCCTGCCATTGCTATTATATAGCTTGTCTAAATCATTCTGACAAGACCATTAATCTGTCAGAGCATCTTCCGACTGACGGCTCATCAGTCACCCGGTGCTTCCACGGATTAATGCTTCAATTCCTGCCAGAATCCTGATAGCGGCAAAGTTTAATTGTTGGACTGCGCTTAGGGATTAGGGAGAACTTGATTATTGCAGTAGTCTTCCGTATTTTTAACTAAAGAAACTCTCACTTCTACGGGATTCTCGTTACTGGCTTCTATCACAAACTCGCTCGGTCCTACCGGAGAGGGTTTCCCCCAGTCATAGGCATAACCTAACCCCGTAAAAGGATATTCAGTTTGAGAAAGTCTCAAATCCTCCATCACGTTTTGGATTTTTGCCGGTTCCATTTGACAATTATTCTGGTCAATCCGGCCATCGCTACAGGGTCTCTTGATATGTTCTGCTTTAACCCAAATTTCGACAAACGCATCTTTGCTTTTATCCGAGGAAGTTGGCTCAGGCTTTAATCCCAAATATTGAGTTAATCTTAAGTCTAGCATCATCTTCCGAGTCAGATTGAGATGGCTACCAATCCCGGCAGTAACATTGCAAAAATTGTAAACTTCCGGTTTTGCGGTTACCCACACAGTTCTCTCTAATTTGACTGGAGTTTCTCCTCCTGTCCAACTGTCATAATATCTTTGTTGGGTCCAGGTTACCATCAGAAATTCGTCTTGATTATCATCAGTTTTTCGATGGATAATGCCCGGGTTATTACTTTCGGTTAAGGACACCAGTTGGTTGGAGGTGTCATTTTCATCTAAAGTTTGCACATCATCAATAGCCCGATTGAAGTTTTCAACCAACTGATTATAACTGTCAGAGTGGTGAGACTGGAGATGATGCCATACATTGAACTCGGAATGACCTGTGGAGTTCGATTGACTTAGTGAATTATTCCCCTCAGCTTGGCTGATCCCTCCCAGATTCTCCTGGGTCAATAATCGGGAAGAACCACCGGCTAAAAAGGAAAGCGTAAAAATCAGAACTAAAGACAGTTTTTTGTGATGTTTCATAATACCCAGAGCCTCCTGATTATTGCCCTATCTCAACAGTTGCAACCCCGGGAATGGCAAGATTGAACCCCTGAGAATTCAGAGGGCTTGCCACTCCGTCATCATTCCCTACTCCTGGAGGGAACGGATATAGTCGTTCAGCGTTTCAATGTTCTGATTATATGCTGATTCAGTATAAATATTTATGCGGAAGCAGGAAAATCTCCGCCAGTTTTTTGGCAGAATCAAAACGGGGTGACAAATGCTTATAAGTATTGATGGGTAAGGCTTGTAGGCATTTTATGGAATTGGTATCAATCTTTCCACAAACGCGATCGGTCACAAAGTGCGAAAATTATTGAGAATCTGCTCAATAATCAGAAAAACTCCAGTTACCGTAAAGGAAATCGAACCCCTAGATTTTCTCCCAAATCGGTAAACCCATTGATCGGTAAAGGTTTTCCGAAATGAAACAATCGACTATTAAACCGGTGTAATGGGGGTCAATTCTGTCCCCCCAACCCCTTCGATATGTCTTGTTTCAATCCCTGAAAGGGATTTAGGGCCATTGAGAT
>CAYUEH010000204.1:0-8731 GCA_964442465.1 uncultured Laspinema sp.
TTGCACCGATTGCCCAGACGATTGTGCAGCGGTTGAAGCAGGCGTTGGCGGAGGGTAACTAATTGAGGAGTTGCCTTGTGGGAGGTTAGGATGGCGGGGGATTGGAGTAGCGTTGCCACATCTGGCGATACTCCTGGGCCAGTAACTCCCGTAAAGCCTCTGGGGCAATGATTTCGACCTCTGAACCGTGACGACGCAGTTCCCGGCGAAACCAATAGGTATTGTAGACCGAACGGACAACTCGGCGCACGTTGGGAGGATCGCTTAACCACTCGCTGTCTCGGTCGTCGGGATGGTTCTTGGACTGGCTGTAGCTGGCGGCTAAACGTCCGTATAAATAGAATTCGACGGGAATGCGGTCGAAGTCTCGGCGCCAAGGGATTTTGGCGGGACTGAGGGCTGCGTCTTGGATGCGATCGAGTCGTAGAGACCAGTTATGGCGCAATTCCGGTAAGTCGAGATTCCCCTCACTGTCCGTACACCAGCAGTCGAGATAGTCTCGCTCTTCGTGCATGACGATCGCAGCATGGCAGATGGTGAAGCGCCAGAGGCGATCGGTGGCATCTTGATAGGAGAGGGTAAAGGATTGCTGGCGACGGATGTAACCTTCGACGTGCAAGCGCCAGGGATGACTGGGTGCGTCGAGGAAGGCCTCGATTTCTTGGCGTAGGGGTAAGGACAGTTCACTGCGATCGCACAATAAACGCCCTAATTCTAAGGCCGTGGCGAGGTCGCCTTGGTCGATGAGTGCCAGTCTGGCTTGGTTTAGGGCTTGGATGCGATCGCCACTCCAGTCGTGATTGGGGGCGATCGCCAACTCCCGACGGGCGATCGCCTGGACGAGTTTCGAGATATTGGGCTTATCTCCCCAAGTTTTGCCAAATTCCAGCGCCAGGGCTTCTAAGGCTCGTTTATCTCGTTCCTGGAGGGAGAGGGTAATGGCTTGTCCTTTACGAGTCACAATGTTTAATTTATACGGACACTTTTTCCGTGTAATGCTTGTCAATTCCTATTTTGCTTGCCAAACTAGAACTAATCAACAACTTACGGACAGTTTCTGATGTTGGAGTATCCTATCACCCTGAAGCCGATTTTCTCGGAACCGGCTGCTACACCCCCCCCAGGGGTGACACTTCCCCCCCATTGGCGTTGGCTATCGCATCAGGCACAAACCTATGAGGCACTGCAAAATCCCAATATTGACGTGGTGGTGAACACGGGGATGACGGGAGATGGGAAAAGTTTTGCCGCCTATTCCCCGGTGTTACTGGATAATCAAGTTGCCTTAGGCATGTATCCAACCAATGAATTGGCACGGGATCAGGCACGACAATTAAGTGAGTATGTCAGCTATTTTCCTCAATTTTATCCTCCGCGCATCAATCGTTTAAGTGGTGAAGAGTTGGAGCTTTTTTCAGAAGAAGAGGGGTTAACTAAGGCACAAGGCATCGCTCGCAGAGGCAGCAACTCGGAAGTCTTATTATCTAACCCGGATATGATTCATTATCTTCATCGGGGGGCTTATTTATCACATTATGATAATCCTGATAAGCTCTGGAATCGTATCGACAAAAACTTGGATCAGTTTATTTTTGATGAATTTCATGTTTTTTCTGCGCCTCAAGTTGCTAGCGTCCTCAATACAATGCTGTTGATTCGCCATACCAATCGAACTAAAAAATTCTTGTTTTTGTCGGCGACTCCCGATTTACAGCTTATTGAAATGCTGAAACGGGGTCAATTTCGCTATCAGGTTATCAATCCAGTTGAGGCAGGTAACTATCGCTATCCCGAGAGTGAGACGGAGAAAAACAGCTTACTCAGTCAGGGTTGGCGGCAAATTGCCCGAGAGATTGAGTTTAATTTTGTTGCACTGGAGTCTCAGGGACAGGCTTCGGAACAGTGGTTACGAGACAATGGCGATCGCATTCTACAACAGTTCCTAGAGATGCCGGGAAGTAAAGGGGCAATTATCCTGAATTCCATTGCAGCGGTGAAGCGGTTAGTGCCTCGCTTTCAGGCACTTTTTGCTGACCATGGTTTGACAGTGGGGGAAAATACAGGACTGTCGGGGAAACAGGCAAAAGCAAAATCGTTACAAGCAGATTTAGTGATTGGAACCAGTACTATTGATGTGGGGGTAGATTTTAAAATCAACTTACTTTGGTTTGAATCTGCTGATGCCGGGAATTTTATTCAGCGGTTGGGACGGTTAGGACGACATGATGGCTATGAAGATAAGGAGGTGTTTCATCGATTTGACCGCTATGTTGCCTATGGATTGGTTCCCAAGTTTTTGGCAGAACGCCTGTTTAAAAAAGAGGCCGCACCCCTAACGGTGGGGGAATGTTATGAACGAACAGTGTTTAATGAGGCGATTCGCGATGAATATCGTCAGATTAATGACTTTCGTGGCTATTACCGCAAATGGGGGACGGTTCAATCGGTGAAACTCTATTACGATTTGCGTCATCCCCAGATTCGGTCTGTTTATACGGACAGTTGCGATCGCTTGCGTCGGGATTCTCAGCGGGTGTTTGGGACATCCTTTCAGCGAACCCAGGAGTTAATTAAGGCTTGCCAACAGCAGTGGCGGGAGATATCCGGTAAACCCAATAATCCGATCGCGGAGGAGGCGTATCGTTTTCGCGGATCGAGTCCCCTGCAATGTGGACTTTATGACGAGACGGAGGAGGTGGCCGGCGATCGCTTCAAAACCTACGACTTACCGGGGATTCTTAGCAACTTGGAGATTGAGATGTGGACGGAGGCGGGGTTTATGCGGCGGTTGCAACAGATGGAGATGGCGATCGCCAAAGGACGGTTTCGGTATTGTTTGGGGTTTATGAAGTTGAAGGGTTACCGGGAGGAACGGTTAAACTGGCGATTTCTCTATCCGGGGAGTTTGGAGGCGGTTGCTAATTCCTGGCAGGTTCAAGTCTTGACGGGGGTAGAACTTTGGCAACCGGAGAATCCCTGGATTGGCGGCATCAACGTAAAACTAAAGCGTCAGGGGTTGGTGAGTTATGTGGTTCCCCTTCCCATGAGGGAGGTTCGCCAGCGATTGCGGCTACCGATGCACTTCAGTATTTATCCCATCGCTGACAGTGGCAGTATCCATACGACAACGCCACCTTACTCGTTGGCGATCGGTCAGGCGGCGTTGTTGTTGGATGTGTTGGCGGGGTGTCTCAAGCGTTAGGGAGGCTGAGTCTCGATGGCTGGATAGCAATCCCTAAAAGGGATTGGGACGTTCCAGAAACGTCTGGAATGATGAGAGTAGCGCACGCGAGTACGAGTACAATACATGTTTTCAATCCCTAAAAGGGATTAGAGATGACTCCACTGCTCTCACAGGGAAAGTATAGCATAAGTTTTTCAGCGTCCATATATTGTATTTGTGGTGTTCATGTATTGTAAATCGTTAGAAAGTCTTGACAGTGCATACAGGTGGGGGGTATCTTTAGAAAAGGGGTATCAGACCCACTGGGAAAAGCGCTCGGAACTACAAGTACAAAACTGCACTCCTTTGCCCTCCTGCTTGAGTCTTCAGGATATATGCGACAAATTACATATATCCTGAAGACCCTCCTGGACGGTATCGGCGCACCGTGCTATGTCAGTTCAAATTAAGTGATTGCTTTGAACAACATGGGTCTGATGACTCCTACTTAATTATAGAAATGGAGCAGGTTTATGCTTGACCTTTTCAAGATCAGACAGCTTGATGGGGTAATGGAGAAATTGTCAGGCTGCATTAAAGTTTTATCTCAATGCTCTCAAAATCCTAATTTGTCGAGGGAGGTGATTGAGCCTTTATCCGAATGTTTCGGAACAGTTGAGTCCGTGGTACACCAGGTCATTCAGGAAAATTATGAAGTGGACTGTTCTCCACATCCAGCATCTAATGATGGAACTGCTGTTTGCAACTATATTGACGATGAGTAGTCTAATGGGATAAATTAAAATCGTGCAACCATTGGTTTAAGTTTTAACCCAGTTAAAAATCAGTAGTGTTTGGTGTGTTATGCCGTCATAGCACACCAGCTAAAGGTTGAGGAAAATATGTTAGTACCTTCAAATCACACAGAATTACAGGTTGATTTGGGTGGGTTGTTACAAGAAATCCCCTACCTAAAAATGTTGATTTTATTTGGGTCTCGTGCGAGAGAAGACACACATCCAAACAGTGATTGGGACTTTGCTGTTCTCTATGATGAAGAACTACGCCGACAGACCGTCGAAGGGTTTGGCTGGTTTCGTGACATCGGTATTATTGGAGATTTTTTTAATTTGAATAGTGACAAAATTGATGTGGTTGAAATTCAACGCTGTTCTGAGTTAATGTCCCACCATATTGCAAGAGATGGCAAGCTGATTTATGAGCAAGAACCTGGACCATTTGAAGAGTTTAAGAAGGATAGTCTTTTAAGTCAGGAGAAAATTAAAAAAATTATCAATGAATCCCGGACAGCCGTTTATAAATTTTTAGAGGAACAAGAACTTGTAAATTAGCACTTAAAAGCCAAATCTTTGTTATATTATGACATCCCAAAATTCAAGCGATCCAAAACAGCTCAACCTGTTTGACAACCTCAGTCTCAACGACGACTTTGACGACAACTTTGAGGAGATGAATTCCGAAGACTTAGGATTCACGGACGAAGACGACGATCGCACCGTCGAACCCTCTCGTCAACTTCTCACCCTGAAACTTCTCCAACAGGCCATCCAAAAAACCCATCCTGATGACGAGGTTATGGCAGACTTTGCCGAATTAGTGTTACCCAACCTACTGCAATACAGCATTGGCGTTTCCGCAAAAGGGGGATGGTTCTTTGAGGAACTCGATCGCCGCGTTGCCAGAGGAGAACGTTCAGCCTTCCGTCGCGATAACGCCACCGATCAGTCTCTCAACACCCATATTCTCAATGGTTTATTTCCTGCGAATCTGATTGAACGTCGCCTACAAACCCTGGATACTACCGTTCGCCGAACTGTCGATCCCTTCAGCCGCCGTTTGGGAATCGCTGGCTTTATTGTTCATGATTTCGAGAAATTCGACTATCGCCGCCTCCCCGGAATCCCAGAAACCTATCAGCAGATGAGTGGGAATCTCGATGCAAAGATGCGGAACCTCTCCCTCGACGAACATCGGCAAATTTTTGACCATTTAGTTCCCCTTTTGGGAGTGGATCGCTTCCTCTTTCCTGAGACTCCCACCAACTGGGAAGCCTATCGAGATGACTTACTCTACATCGCCTACAACGCACAACGGAAACATGACACCCATCTCAATCTTTCCGATGAATGTTCCATCCCCACTCAAACTAGCGATCGCACCCTCCAATGTCTCGCCGACTTAGCCTGTCTTGCCGATCGCATCTCCTCCATTGTTAAACATCCCCAAGATGCCGAAAAATCGAGTCTCAACACAATTCTCGGCGACTTAAGTGACAGCCAACTGCAACTCACCTACCACGCCATCTCAGAAAACCGAGGAGTTCTCACCAACATTGTCAATAATGCCGTCATGGAGGCCCATGTAGAACAAAACTATGACCCCCTCCTCTATCT
Organism: uncultured Laspinema sp.; assembly: GCA_964442465.1. Classification (GTDB taxonomy): domain Bacteria; phylum Cyanobacteriota; class Cyanobacteriia; order Cyanobacteriales; family Laspinemataceae; genus Laspinema. Next base: position 5,578 of record CAYUEH010000204.1, read on the forward strand.
TCCCACCGGCGTGATTTATCTCACTGCCAAAAATCCACCTCCCATTTCACGAGATGACCTCCCCAACCGAGTCGTTGCCAGTATTAAGCAACTTTGTGCCGGGGAACTACGACGGAAACAAACCGGATTTGGTCGCGATGGCAAGGGAATGAAATATGCTGACTACTATACTCAGTTTTTTGATGATACTGGCTTAATGCAGGTGGCATTAAATGCAACTCTACGGATTCTCAATCCCAATAAAAAGTCAGTCGCCAAAAGCCGCAGTGACAAGCTGAAAGAGTTTCAGACAAAAGGGGTTCTTCCTGCTGAGTATAATTTCAGCTTTGACGATGACATTCGCATTGACCAAATTGCCGAGTTTGGCGATGTCGTGACCCGGAAAATTTGGGGCGATCGCCGGTCTCGTATTGAAGCCTTCCTCAAACAAAGCCTAAACGGAAAAGCCGCCAAAGAGGCAATTCAGAACCTCCCTGATCCCAATCTTATCCTAGACATTGCCCAAACCTGGGAACTGGAGTCTTGTTTACCAGAACTTCGGGGAATCCAAGGAATTAACGCCAGTCTTAAACAGCTAAAATTGAAAGGAAACACAGGCGGCGTTCCCTTAGACTGGTATTTCTTAGCCGCAAAATACCTACAAAAACATCCCGGACAAAGTCAGGAGGAGATTCGCGAACTGGGAGACCAGATTCTTGAGACAATTCTAGCCATCACAAACCCGATTATCAGCCAATATCCCCTCAGTGACGGTTGGGATGACATCCGAAGCTGGACTGAACAGGTGGTGATTTTACCTCAGCAACCGGCTGAGAAACCCCCTGGCGAACAAGCTGATATTTTCCTGAAAGAATTAGACCACTATCAAACTGCCAAAAAACCAGGTCGAGGTCGTCAACTGTTATGTTCCCTCTCCCACTCTCCCTATAGTGTGACGGAACAAATGGAATCTGCTGTATTGTTTACCCCTCAAGTCTATACCAACAAGCAAATGTTAGGGGGGTCAAACGCCAAACGCAACATTTCCAGTATTGCGGGAACGGAAATGATGTTACGGCAAATCTTGATGAATCAAACCCAAGCCGTGGGGAAACGCTTTGAGGATGGAAAATATCGCTATCTCTACTTCTATCCCACCTACTACTTCACCCCGGAAACCAATAACTTCCTCGCCTTAGCTTACAGCAACATCGCTCAAACTCGCTTTGACACTCAAATTCGCGGTCACTTCGTCAATCCAGAAACCCTAACGGCGAATTTTAGCCTTAATCAGTATCAAACCGTCGATTCCTTTCTCATTGACGAACAGTTATCCGTCAAAACTCAGCTTCCCGAAGGAGATAAACAGCGTAAAATTGACCGAACCTTTAAACTCTCCTATCCCGAAGATAAACCTCTCACCTTCTACTTCATGGCGCTTCCCCCAGGACGAGATCCAACGGATACTGAATCTTGGGTCATGCCAGCTTGGTTAGCCTTAGCCATTCCTAATATTTTGGATGTTAAAACTGTTGTTTCTGAATCTCCCATCCCCCCATTTCGAGATGGTGCAGAATTTGAAGAAACCGTTTTTCTCGACAGCGCACCCCAGGCGTTCCGAGTTCTCTTAAACGGCGATCGCTTCCGCTTAGATAGTCTCCTCTCTCCCCTCAATCGCCTCACCGCCGCCTATAGTATTCACCTTGATGTGAATCCCAAACGAGGGAAAGGTGGCTACGATGCCAACTGGGGGAAATTAACTGAACTTGCCAACAACTTAGAAACCAGTTCTTTATATGTGTTTCACTATCTTGCCAAATGGTCGCGTGCGCGGGAAACCGACGCACCGAGTCCCAAACGTCTTCGTTTGTATATCCATGACCTCTACCCTTGTTTTGACGATGAGGTTACGTATGATCCCTTGGAGGAGAAACTAAAAGTGTCCCCAGAATCCCCACTCAACCATCCTAAAAAATTGGTAGAACTCTATCGAGAGTTTTATCGTGCCAACAAACGTTATAATCCTAAATCTAATGCAGTTTTAAAACCCTTAGATGTGGCTTCAGACACCTTGCTTAAAGCCGACACTAATCTCTTTCAGGGAGAAACCCTAGTTGCGGTTGTCGCAGCAGAGATTTTCAAACTCATGGATCGGGTTCATTCCTCTACGGCTGAAGGCTATTGGAAAATTCAAGATCGGGAAGAGGAACGTCAGAAGGTTTTAGAATTTGCCCGTTATTTTGTTGAGGAGGTATTTGAAAAAACCTTTAAGGGCGATCGCGCGCGGTTGGCGGGTAAACAACTGAACCTACTGCGAGACACCTGTGAATTTCTCTACCGTCTTGAACAGGACAAAGAGAATCAAAACGTAAAGGAAAAATCCACAAATTCCGAAGAGGAATAACCTTGATTTTCTGCTTCATGTCTAACCCAAAATCTTGACAATTAACACCATGGCACTTCTAAATACCCTTGACTCTAAATTTTTCCATCAGCAAATCCCCTACAAACCCATGGGGAAATACGTCCACTTCATCACCCTGCGGATTACCGAATCCTATCCCCTCTTCCAAACCGACGGCGAACTCAATAAAGCACGAGTTCGCGCTGGAGTGAACACTGGCAAAACCATTAGCCGCCTCTCCATGTTTAAACGCAAACAATCCACCCCAGAACGCCTAGTGGGACGGGAACTGTTGCGCAAATATGACCTAGTTAAACCTGAAGAATGCGAATACAACGTCAAATTCGGCATGAATAACCCCGATTGCATTATCTATGGCTTTGCCATCGGTGACTCAGGTTCCGAAAAGTCAAAAGTCATCGTTGATACTGCTTTCTCCATCACCCCCTTCGACGAATCTCACGAAAACTTTACCCTCAACGCACCCTATGAAAGTGGAACCATGTCCTCAAAAGGTGAGGGAGATTCTAAAGCTGGGGAAGTCACCAGCCGCATCAATCAACAAGACCATATCCGTCCTCAAGTCTTTTTCCCCAGCATTGTTACCCTGCGCGACCCCACAGAAGCTAACTTTTTGTATGTTTTCAACAACATCCTACGGACTCGTCATTATGGTGCCCAAACTACCCGAACGGGACGGGTTCGGAATGAGTTGTTAGGGGTGGTGTTTGCCGATGGAGAAATTGTCAGTAACCTACGTTGGACTCAAGC
>CAYUEH010000205.1:0-8699 GCA_964442465.1 uncultured Laspinema sp.
GAAGCGCCCCTACAAATCAATACACCTTGACAGGGCTAGTTTTTATAGACTTATCTACCCTATTCTTTGACAGGTTTTATGAAGATTGTTAAAAAGGACATCGATTCGGCAGTCTTGGAAGGAATCCTCTCCGCAGAACAAGGAGAATCCTTCTGGAATGCACTCCAAAACCGGACAAGCAACCGCCCTCAGTTTAATTTGGCCAATGTTGCTTACTATTTTGGGGCATTCATTGTGCTTTCCGGGATGACTTGGTTTATGATCCTAGCTTGGCAGGAGTTTGGGGGTAATGGTTTGTCATTCTTGGCTTGCTTTTACGCTTTTTTGTTTGTCCTAGCGGGTAAAACCTTATGGTTTAAACAAAATTTAAAAATCCCGGGTGGACTCCTGTTTACCATTGCAGTTTGCATGACTCCCCTGGCTGTGTTTGGCGTGATAAGTCAGGTAGAATCATGGCCCATTCCATATATTTACGATGCTTCTTCTACCTACTTTGTTCACAAACACAGTATTTTTATTTTGATGGAATTAGCAACAATTTTAGTGGGAGGCATCACATTAAGGTTTGTTAAATTTCCTTTTCTGATTGCTCCGATTACCTTAGCTTCAGGATTTTTATCCATTCATCTCACTGCTGTAATTCTTCTTTATACTACCGGAAAAACCTGGTGGTCTTACTCAGACTATTCTTCGCTATTTTTCTGGTTTGGATTGATTGGTTTGATGGTGGCCTACTGGGTGGATGTAAAAACCAGCCGCATAGAAGAAGATTATGCCTTTTGGCTTTATTTATTTGGCTTGATGTCGTTCTGGTTTAATATGACCTTCACAGGAAGCGTCTTTTATTTGCAAAATCCTGGGATTTATTTATTCATTAATATCGCCTTGGTTTTGCTGTCAGTCCTGTTGCAAAGACGGACTTTTATTGTATTTGGAACTCTAGGTGTTTGCTATTATTTATATAATTTATTGTATGGAATGTTGCAGGGTTCTTTCTTCTTTCCGTTAACCATGATGGTGTTGGGTCTGCTGCTGATTTATGTCGGGATTCAATATCAGCGCAACGAGGAGGCGATCGCCCGATTGATAGTGGGCAATTTGCCGATTAGTATTCGAGATATTTTACCACGTCGGCGTTCATAGTTGTTGAAAGCCTAAACCCGGACTTACGGCATCTTTAATATTAACCCCCTACATAATGTAGAGGTGATTCGCGAATCACCTCTACATTCGCGATGAATTTTTAAAATGTTCTATTTAAGTCCTTTAATTCTAGCAATTTCCAGCCTCATGAGGATCGGGTTAAAGCCCCTCTCCCAGAACGGGAGAGGGGATGTCAAAAAGTACCTCATCAGTCCACCGAACCACTATAGACTGGCATTTTAGAGGTTGTACCGGAGTTGAATCCAGGGTTTTTAATCATTGAATCCGGTTAAACTATCCGCGTAGGGATTAATAAATTCCGGTTGAAGTAAGGCGGGGGTGTTGCCGTTTTCCGAGTTTTGTTCGAGTTTTGCCTCTTGTTGGTAACGAAGCACTGGGAGGTGCATCAATTCTTGTCGATAAATTTTGTAAACCCGGTTTAAGGAATTAGCTATTCTATCCCAGCTAGCTTGGTCTGTCAATTTTTGAGAAATTTGTTTAATCAGTTCGTCCTCTTCGGTATTTTGGACGAACGCTTGGAGGCGATCGCCATCGGTCAAAACTGTAGCTTGGTAAACTTCTCCCTCGCACCACCACAATTCCCACTGACTGAGTAACCAAGTCAGCAAGTAGGTTTCTGCATATTGTTCCGTAACCCAAGTCGAGATTTGCATAAACTCCATTTTTGGTCCAGTGAATGGTCAGCGTTGACTACAGCGATCGCAATCGCTCGTCACTCTATCTAAAACATTCATCTTCCATCCGGTTACTCTGAAGAAAATTTTTGTTGATGGCTTATGATTAGGGAAAATATTTCACCCTCATTGATCGCCATGAACCCGCCATTTTCTCCTAAAACAATTAATTATTCCCAGGTGATTCACCTGAGTCACCCGATCGCCTCCAATATCCCCCAATGGCCCGGAGATCCCCCGGTTGAGTTCCAGGCGATCGCCAACTTAACAACCGATGGCTATTATTTACGTCGCTTTGCGATGGGAGAACATAGCGCTACCCATCTGAATGCACCCAATAGTTTTTATCCCGAAGGAGTCGGAATTGAGGCTTATGCTGCGGAATCCTTAATCGTCAAAGCAGTGGTAATCAATATCTGTCAGAGGGCTGCTGAAAATCCCGATTATACCCTCAGTTGTGCTGATCTGTTGGCCTGGGAAGCCGCCCAGGGGGAAATCTCGGCTGGAACGGTGGTTTTATTATATACCGGCTGGCAGCATAAATGGTCCGACCCAGAAGCCTTTATCAACCGGCAGCACTTTCCTGGGTTTGCACCGGAAACCACCGGATTTTTGCTCGATCGCCGTCAGATTGGCGGGGTGGGAATTGATACATACGGAGTAGATGGGGGACAAGATTTAACCTTTGCCACCAACCGGCAAGTGTTGGCACAACCGCGCATTGTCTTGGAAAATCTCACAAATTTAGACCAGTTGCCACCCACCGGAACAACCCTAGCGATCGCCCCGTTGCAGTTGGTCCAGGGTTCCGGTTCTCCCGCTACGGTGTTGGCATTTTTACCTTAAAAATAGCCAAGGTTCTCCCAGGGGTGTTCCCGACAGGTTCACAACATTTCCCTCTAATTCCGATGTCCGTTGCGATCGAGCCATTTCAATAATGCCTGTTCCAGTTCTGGGGAAAGTTGCACCGGCAAGGTTCCGGACCGAACGTGCAAATCTCGTTGATCAAAGGGAATTTCCACCCCGATATGGTGCAACAAGGAGAAAATCCGGAAATACAAATCACTTTTAATCCCAAACTGCTGACTGGGTTCTGAGATCCAGATCAGCAGTTCAAAATCTAAAGAACTGCTGCCAAACCCTTTGAAAAATACCCGGGGTGGGGGAACTAGCAAGACATCCGGATGTCCCTTGGCTGCTTCTAAGAGGGCATTTTCGACCTGACGAACATCAGAAGTATAGGCGACGCCAACGGGCAGATGCAATCGAGAGACCGGATTGCGGTGGGACCAGTTAATCACCTCGGTTTCCAAAAACTTGGAATTCGGCACAATAATAAAAATCCGGTCTAAGGTTTGGATGGTGGTACTACGACCCCCAATGCGCTCAACGGTCCCGACATATTCCCCGACTTCGACAAAATCGCCGATTTGAATGCGACGCTCAAAGACAAGCACAAGTCCACTGCCAAAGTTTTTGGCGATATCCTGAAATCCGAAACCAATCCCCACACCCAGGGCACTAGCAACGATGGTGAGGGAGGTGATATCCAGTCCCCAGAGTTGCAGGAGGACGACAGTGCCGATGATGATCAGGGAGTATTTGGTGACGATGGAGATCGCTTCTTCTGCACCCCGATTTAGTCCGGCGAGTCGCAAAACCCGCGATCGCAGGGCATTGGTTGCCATTCCTGAGATGGCGACTACGGCAATCAGCATCCCTGTGATGATCGCTAGATCGATGACGTTGTAAGAGCGTTCGGTCAGGGTGATAATGGGGGTGGTAAAGGAGGTAACTAGGACGGTGGTGATCCGGTAGCTCCATTGTCGAGTGAAGGGGAAGAGGTTGGCAATATAAAGAATGGTCCCCCCTGCCAAGACGATGCGGAAGAGTGTCCCGAGGAGGGTGAATAACAAATCGATCGCCCCGATGGAGTCATCGACTTCTCCTTCGTCGTTTGTGCCTCTAAGGCGATCGCGTAAGGGTTGGCGATACCGTCGCCATAGTCGGGTTAATCCGAGATTCAGGACCAAGATGGCGATGATAACGGCAATGGCGTGAATCACCGATCGCTGGATAAATCGACCCTGCCGTTCTCTTCTGGCTTGTTCTAGGGCCTCTTGAATATCCCGCATCCAAACTTCCGCTTGAGCTTGGGGGGTGAAGTTATCCTCCGTATCCCCGGCAGTGACGGTGACTAACAGGCGATCGTTGAGGTAAATTGCGGGCAGTTGATTCGTTTCGCGCACCTCTAGTTCAAAAGGCATCGCTGAATCAGCGACGGATTGAAGCTGAGTTTCAATCACGTTGGCGCGAACATCGGCGGGATATTCCCCTGCACGAGTGACAAAGAAAAGGCGTCTGCCATCCAAGCTAACGGCAGCTTGTGCTTGTTGCAGTTCCTGATTGAGCCATTCCGAGCGGAATTGAGCGATGTAGGGTTCCGGTTGCACTCTGGCGATCGCCTCCTGGGACGGTCCCACTGACGCAACCCAGTTCAGATCGGAAGGGTTTACGGTGGCTCCAGCACGAAGCATCGGAGTTAGGGATAGGAGTCCGATGAGGGCCAGCACAGTGATGAGGGTTGCCCCAGTCAGGGGTTGAAAGTTCCCAATTCGAGAGGGATTAATGGTTCTTCTTGGTTTCACGACGAAGCTCAATGGCTTGATTTTGGACTCAGCCGACATCGAAAGTCGATTTTTGTTGTCTTTATTTTGCCATTCCCGAGAGGAAAACCGACTCGGTTATCCCCGCGTTTGTTGTATTTTCAAGTTGAGATAGGCCCAGGGGATATGCAATCTAGCTCAAAAATCTGTCACCTTCATTGTTACTACAGTTATTTTCAAGCTCAAGGAGTCGCTTCAGCGGTGGAGATCCCGTTGTTCTTGGCAAAAATAGCCGATTGATTGCTGGGTTCTGCTACTTTTTTATTCCGTTGAAGATGCAATGATTATTTTGGAAAAAAGTGCAGTTTAATTAATTCTTAAGATTTTTCAAATCCGGAAAGTTTAACGCAAAAAAATCACTAAAAATGATTTTCAGAAAAATTAATTTACAAAACTGTACGGATTGGGGGTTGGAATCTGAGTATAGAGCTTGAATCAGTACCCGGTTTGATCGGGCGATCCCCGGCATTTCTCATCCCAGGGGGAATGTTGCAAAAAGACCCGTTCTGCGGAATTTCGGTTCCCGAGAACGGCATTTAGATTGCAATATTCTTCAGGAATTAACCTGAGTTGATCGGGAAATTCCGTAGAAACATGGGATGGGCTGGATTGATGGCTCTGAGATAACCCTGATTTAGGTGAGCGAGGTGATTTCTGCTAGACCCCTGGCGGTTGTTCACAGAAGAGGACCTGACCACCTGAAGGGTACGACTTTCTTAAAAGGCGTTTCCCAATGACGAACCCTATCAGGGGACGATCTGGGGGCTTTTTTATGCCCAGATTGGGTCTGAATTTAACGCTTTGTCCGACTGAGGAGGCGAACAATGAACATTCAACGGCTTGCAATTGGCACTTTAGCGGCCATTGTGACAGCAGATTTAACCCAAGAGGCCAGTGTCAGTCCCTGTGCAGGTTCCGCCGCACAGGCATCCCCACCTAGTAACGAAGTCCGCGACCCTCACCCCCTTGGAGAGGAAGCATTACAGCAGTATGCGGCAGTCACCCCGGGCGATCGGGACAAAACCCTGGATCCGAGTCTAAATGACTTCAATTTAAGCGATCGCAGTTTGCGGGCTTCTTTTGAGCCTCAACACCCCTTAACCGACCTAGAAGGTCACTGGGCCCGAGAATTTATCGAAGTGCTGCAAGCTCAGGGCATTATTCTCGGCTTCCCCGATGGCACGTTTCAACCGGATGCAGCGATGACCCAGGCCCAATTTGCTGCAGTGCTGCAACGAGCCTTGGGAGACCGCTATCTCGCCGAGGATCAGCCGGTGAGTGGAGAGGTTCCCGAGGATGACTGGGAGCCAACTGCGATCGCCGTCGCATCGTTCAGGGGATGGATGGACGCTGACTCCAACCCAGGGTTTGAACCCAACCAACCGATCCCCCGATTGCAAGTGTTAGTCGCCCTAGTCAAGGGCTTAAACTTAAAACCCCCCAGGGACATCCTCGGAAATGTAGACACTTATTTTTCATCTTCCGCATCTATTCCCCATAATGCACAAGAACCCCTAGCCGGGGCGATTCTCCTCTTGCAGAAACTGCAACAGCATCGGCATCTCTATGGAGGGACTATCCCCAATGACTGGTTTTCTAATCCCGATCGCATCGCTACCCGTGCAGAAGTCGCCGCTTTTATTTACCAGGCCCTGGCGATCGTCGAGGCAGAATCCTCTCTAACCGATGTTCCCACGGTTTCTAGGTCTCAATCTTTCACCCCCACCGGGGAAAGTCTGGAAATAACTACATCCTTATTTCCCTCCGTCCCCGCAGAAAGCTTGGTCACTCGGTTTCCTCAATCCCCTGAAACCGATGAGAGTCTGCATGACTCCCTGGACCACTTCCATCAGAGCGATCGCCCCCCCGTCGAACCCCGATTCTTCCCACCCAGCAATCGTTGGGGGATTGGAGGCGAGAGATTTACCATAACTCAAGCCGATCTCGAACCTTCCCCGGATCTCGACTCCCAAGCGGTTCCCACCGATGAATCCGTACCCCGAGGCGATCGCTTTCAACCCACTTGGGAAGGCCGACCCGACCCCTCGGAAAGCCTCAACGCCCTGTTACCCCCTCGTCCCGTCACCCCTACCCTCTCTGAAGCGTCCGCCGACCCCCTGGAAAACAGCATCAGCCTCCGTTTGGAAACCTTACGGGGCAGAATTCAATCGACTCCCGCCCCGGACCCAGAACTGCCCCCCCTAGCCGCAGCCGGTTCCTACCTTCCAGAACCTGGTGAACTCTTTCAAGGCTATATGTGGCCCGCCCGAGGCGTCTTTACCTCCGGTTTCGGAATGCGTTGGGGACGAATGCACAAGGGAATTGATATTGCCGGACCCATTGGCACACCGATTATGGCGGCTGCAACTGGCATCGTCACCTTTGCTGGCTGGAATTCCGGCGGATATGGCAACTTAGTGGAAATTGAGCATCCCGATGGCAGTCTCACTCGCTACGCTCACAATCATCGCATTTTGGTCAGCCCTGGTCAGGAGGTGATTCAAGGTCAACTGATTGCGGAAATGGGCAGTACGGGCAATAGTACGGGTCCTCACTTACATTTTGAGCTTTATCCTCCGGGTGACGATGCGGCGGATCCGTTGGCCTATCTTCCCGGCGATCGCCAGAAGTTGCGGATCGATTCTACGGTAGGACAAGCGGTCTATTCGCGGTGAAGTTTTAAGGGCAACAGCGTCAGGGATCAGCGTTTTTCCAGGGTGGCAGGGTGATTGAGGACACGGCAATGCCGTGTCCTTTCGTTTGTTTACCCTCACAAGGATGAACTGGATGGGACTCCTAACGCTTTCACAGTTTCAGGATGTCGTCCCAGTTGTCCGGTCATTAATCTCAGGGCCAATTGCTTGAGTGGGGGAAGGGTTCGCAATCCCCATAATCCGAGATGACGGAGAATAACTGCCGGTAAGAATTGATTAGAAAAGAGGCGATCGAGCAGGTCAGTAAAGCCTAGAATAGTCAAATTTTCCAGTTTTCGCCAGCGTTCATATCGTTTGAGTACCGCCAGGGAACCGATATCTTCTCCCTTCTGATGCGCTTGGGTGAGAATTTCGGCGATCGCTGCTGCATCCCGAATCCCCAAATTTTGCCCTTGTCCCCCCACGGGATGGCAACAATGGGCCGCATCTCCAATTAAAGCAAGACGGGGTTGCACATAGCGACTGCTTTGCATCAGTTGCACGGAAAACACCCGGCGATCGCTAATCGGTTGGACTCGTCCCATTTGTTCCCCATACCGTTTTTGGAGTTCCCCTAAAAATTCCGCCTCATCCAAGGCAGCTAAGGCTTTGGCTTCTGCGTGGGGTGCAGTCCAGACAATATTACAGCGATTTTCAGTCAGGGGTAAAATGGCAAAGGGTCCGCTGGGCCAAAATCGTTCATAAGCAATATTGCCGTGAGGTTTTTCCGGTTTAACTTGGACTGTAATACAGGATTGCCAATATTTCCAACCGCGAGTTTTGATGCCTGCGGCTTCCCGAATCCGCGATCGCGCCCCATCAGCAGCAATTAACACCCGGGTCCGAATTCGTTGGGTTTCGGGGTTTTCTTCAACCCTTGAGTGAACTTCTACCACCACGCCATCCGGTTGATAATCCACCCCCACCACCTCCGATGGACATTTCCAGGTGACATTGGCACAATCGGTGAGAAAATCCTGCAACGCCGTAAGTAATACCTGATGTTCCCCCACATAACCGAGGGTGTCTCGACCTAAATCACCCGGTTGAAAGCGCACTCCTTCTTGTCCAGAATCCGAGAGACTAATTTGATTAAATGGGGTAATTTTCGGTAAAATCTGCTCCCACACCCCCACCGCCTGGAAAATTTCCCCGGACAAAAGGGACAAAGCATAGACTTGATTTCGGGAAGCGGCAACCGACGGAGGCAATGCCTCAATTAGTACAACTTTTAAACCGGAATCTTTTAAAGAGGCGGCTAAAGTTGTCCCAGCAATTCCACCACCGGCGATCGCCACATCATAATCAAAAGCCGATTCCGATCCGGGAGTAACAGGTGTTTCGCGAGTAAGCTGCTGTAAGGGCATGGTTATCGAGGTTTCTCAAAACAAATAAAGATAGGTCCTATTCCTTATCATTGTGCCGCAAATCGCAATTTCAGGCTAGAGGAGGATGGGGGAGATGGGGGAGATGGGGGAGATGGGGGAGATGGGGGAGATGGG
>CAYUEH010000206.1:0-2940 GCA_964442465.1 uncultured Laspinema sp.
AGGATTGCTATATTAGGGGTTAACCGTTTTTTCACGCTTCAATTGTCACCGAATAATACTGTAGTCATCCTTTATTTATTGGTCAGGGTTTCTCATGTTCATGTCTCCCAAAACTTCCCTCTTTCTGGGCGCTTCCTGCGTGGCGGCGATCGCCTCGGTGGGTTCGATTTTTGAACTCTCCTCCGGACAACCGGAACTCGGTACTATTCCCACGGGTATCATTCTGGCAATTAGCGTTCCTAGTGTGGTTTTATTCTTCTTAGCGGCGGTGCGTGACGCGAGGTCTTCCGGCTGATTTGCCCCTCTCTCGTCTGGTTTGGCAAGTATCCTTTTTAAGGTAGGGTGGGTCCTCTCTACCCTACTCCTTTAAAACCCCTAAATCGGTCACCAGTGGTAGATGATCTGAGCCAATATTAGGTCCTTTTCGAGTGTTTAAAACTTGAATTTCTCGATTGACAAAACAATGATCAATGGGGATGTAAAGCAGGGGCTTATGAGTAGGCCAAGTGGGCATAATTCCAAACCCTGAACGCGCATTTTTAATCTGGGCATTTTTGACAAAATTCTTATAAATAGGAGACCATAGGCTGATATTAAAATCTCCTAGAACTATCGCGGGGTTCTTTAAAGGCGCTACATAGTCGGCGACTGCTTTTAACTGCTTATTTCGACTGTTAAATAGATTTTTTGAGAGGGGAATATTAGGATGAACCAGCACAATAGACAAGGTATTTCCCTGGAAAGATGTTTGGGCGAGAACCCCTCGTTTTCCCGAGTCTAAACTGCGCTCATAAACTCGTTCTAAGGGGAGGGAACTATACAAAGCTAGCTCTCCTTTGAATACCGCATACGGCAGAATATCCCGTAAGGTTTCTAACTGTTCCTTCCATTTTTCTTTAACCTCCATAAACGCAGCAATATCTGGAGTTTCTGCGCGGACAAAAGTGAGCAGTTTTTCGTACTGTTGATTGTGGAATAAAAGGTTGGACTGCAAGACTTTGAGGGGAATTGAAGATTGAACTGCGGTGGCGATCGCTGGATTGGGCCAGTACCAAGGCGCAATTTCTGCCAAATTTATCAAAATACAAATTAAACTCACAATAACCCAAGGCTTGCGTCGTTTAAAAATAAAATAACATAACCCAATTATTCCCCCTATCAAATATTGGAGCTTAAAATGAGAAGTCAAATCCAGGAGATAGTAAACCTGGCCAAAATATCCAAGAATAGAGAGCAAAATTAGTCCACAAACCCCGATTTCAAAGCCATGTTTCAATAAAAATTTAAATGCCGTGAACTTTTGAGTTTCATTGTGTAAAACTAGCCACTTGAGTTGAATTTTTACAGGGTATGAAAGGGGTAATTTATCAATTTCTGCTAAGAGTTTATCGGCGGGTTCTAATTGCCTACGTTCCTGGTAAATTTTTATCAAGAGTGCATCAAGGCAGCTAGTAATCACCCCATTCACGACTAAACCCACCCCGACTAAAAACACTAGACCTCCCAATAATTGAAACGGCCCGCCTAAGTTCTCTAATCCCGACAAAATTGACGACTTACCAGGTTCTTCCGTACCCTGAATACTGAAAAAAAGCAGTAAAACCGGGACAGCCAGACTCATTCCTGTAATTATGATTTTATCCATGTTGTTTAGAGATGAAAGCCAAGGTTGAATTGCTAAACACCTTAAATCATTAATTAATAAAATTTGTCATCGATTGGGAATATAGTACGGAAAATTTACAATAAAATTCTTGAATTTATCCATAAATTACCCTAGTAATCAAGGGCTTCAGATAATTCCCTGATGACCCAAAGTAATGGCGATCGCCATTACTTTGTTGTCCCCCAAAACCTAATCGTCTCGGTTGCTTTTCTGCTCTAAAAGCCTAAATCTACCCCAATTCTATGGGCGCAGGCAAACCCCGAAAAGGCCACCGCATTTAATCCTTGTCCAGGAAAGGTACTATCTCCCACACAGTACAACCCGGGAATTGAGGTGCGGTTAAAGGGCATTCCCAACAATCCCCATAACTTGCGTCGGGGAATCGGTCCATAGGTCCCATCCACCCGGTTTAAAAACCGCCGATGCGATCGCGGGGTTCCCACTTCCATATAATCCAATCCCGCATCTAACCCAGGAAAAATCTCTTCTAAACGCTCAATAATTCGTCCTGCCGCTTCTTCCTTCTTCTCTTCATATTCTTCCGACGACATTCCCTCCCAATCCTTAATCCAACTGGGGGTAAAGGTATGAATGATATGATATCCCTCCGGGGCTAAACTCGGATCCAAAAGGGTGGGAATCGATACGAAAATTGTCCCCTCGGGTTCTTCCATTTTCTGCCACTGGTCTAAGACAATATGATGACAAGCGCTATCCGGGGGTAACACTCCCGCTTCTACCCCTAAATGCAAACTAATAAAACTGGGGGATTTGCGATAGCGACTGCGCCAACGTTCTTCTTTCTGCGGCAGTTCGCGATCGCCCAATAACTTGTCAAAGGTATCCCAGCGCGTCGCATTGGACACAATCCGTTTGGCCCGATATTCCTCTCCCGTGGTCAATTTTACCCCCACGGCGCGTCCTTGTTCTGTGATAATTTGACCCACCCGGGATTGATAGCGAATGGTACTTCCGGCATTCACTAATCCCTCGGCCAATTTCTTAGCAATTTGTCCCACGCCGCCTTTAGGATAATTTATCCCACCATAATGGCGATCGGAAAATACCATCCCGGCATTAATCATCGGGGTCATTTCTGCTGGAACCACGGACCAGCAATAGCATTCGATATCGATAAAGTTCAGCAGGGCCGGATCTTTGATATACTTGCGGGCAATATCTCCGGCATTCAGAGGGAGATATTTGACTAACCCCAAACAGGCGAGGGGATGCTGGAAAAACACCTGCATCAGATAGCGCGGTTCTTCCAGGGA
>CAYUEH010000206.1:3040-5830 GCA_964442465.1 uncultured Laspinema sp.
AGATGTCGGTTTGACAGACAATGCGGCAAGCTATGGGGTTATTGTAAGGGAAATTTTAGGTCAGGGGCGCGGGGGATTGGGTTATTCTTGCCCCAGCTTTGCACCTACCCCCCAAAAAAAATACGGGACTAGCCGCTATTGCTGACCAATCCCGCCTGCCGATCCTTTTTGAGAGGAGAACACTTTAGTAATCTCAATATAGACTTATTGAAAAAGTTTGTCAATACTTATTGAGAACTTTTTTCAGAAAATTTTTAAGCTCATCTGCGAGTTAACAACAGGTAACAGAGTCGGGGCCACAAAACGATCGCCCCGAGATGAACTCAGCCGACCCAGAAGGCAGTACAATCGGTCTGGTCTCCAACCTAGAAGTAAGACAAGCGATCGCCCAAAAAGTCCATGACCATACAAATGCGAGTTTATGTGCCGCCGCATCCGTTAATCAAGCATTGGCTTGGGGTGGCGAGGGATGCCGGAACCCCACCGGCTCTGTTTCGGAGTGCTATCACCGAATTAGGGCGCTGGCTGACTTATGAAGCCTGTCGCGACTGGTTGCCGGTGGTAGAAACCACCATCGAAACCCCCCTGGCTCCTTGTCCCGCCACCTTTGTCAATCCGGAAGTGCCGGTGGTGGTGGTGCCGATTTTGCGGGCGGGATTAGCCCTGATGGAAGGGGTGCAACCCGTGATCCCCTTGGCAGCGGTGTATCATTTGGGGATGGTCCGGGATGAAGAAACCCTGGAAGCGCGCTGTTATTTGAACAAACTCCCGGATCAAATTGATCCCCAAACCCGAGTGCTGATTTGTGAACCGATGTTAGCCACCGGGGGGACAATTATGGCCACAATGGCGATGCTCACCGAGCGCGGGGTGGATCCGGGGCTGATTCGGATTTTGTCTGTGGTGGTGGCATCCCCCGCCTTGCAAAAATTGAGTCAAGCCTATCCGAGTTTGAATATCTATACCGCTTGCATTGATGAAAGTCTCAATGAGAACGGTTATATTGTGCCTGGATTGGGAGATGCAGGCGATCGCGCCTTTGCAACTTGAGTCAAACCGACAAGCCCGCACCCCCTTGACGGAGCCTTGAAAATCTGCCCGGTTGTCCCCCAGGCAAGGGTTTCGCTCCTGACTAAAGACGAGAAGATTACCCGCCCCAATGTGTTATTATATCCAGCATTAGAGGGGTTCCGGGACCCTATATTCCCAGGGTAGAAATTTAGAAGCCACAACTGAAAGCAGCAGCAACTCAACACAGGGGAAGGCAATGAGTAATCGAGATAATTTTGCAGGTGGATTTTTACTGGGAACGATTTTAGGTGGCATCGTGGGGGGAGCGATCGGGGCGATCGTCGGTGCAAAACTAGCCGAAGATAATCATAAGCCACCGGAAAACGGGACCCGTCCCGAACCTAGACCCCGAAAGCTGAAAAAACGGCAGTTTGCTGAACAAGCAGGCATGGAAACGGCACGGCGTTCTTTGGAAAGCAAAATCGCTCAACTCAATGAGGCGATCGATGATGTGCGCCAACAACTGAGTCATGTCAACGGGACTCCAGTGGAGGAAACCGAGAGCGTTTCCACTGTGGTGGAAGAATCTTAATCCCATCCAGATGTTGAGATAACTAGGAAGGCAGTACAGTAGCCACGAGAAACCGGGTTTTTTGAACAAATTTTTGCTAATTACCGAGAAATCGAGGCAAAAACCCGGTTTCTGGTCCCTTGGAACTAACTCCCACCACGAGAAACCGGGTTTTTTGAACAAATTTCTGCTAATTACCGAGAAATCGAGGCAAAAACCCGGTTTCTGACCCCGTAAATGAGAAACTGAGGCAAAAACCCGGTTTTGGGTCCCCTGGGGATAAATTGTTGTAGCGATCGCCCGGTTCGTTTCTGATTCGGAAACCCGACTGCCTAAAGATTCGGCGATCGACTACACTAAAAACAAGGCTCGATAGAGCTTAGAATTCAGATAGTTCAAGCCAATCAACGATAATGAATCCACTAGACTTAATTTTCAGCACCCTAGCTGCATTTTTTCAAATTTATTTCGTCCTGTTGATCATTCGGGTTCTCTTAAGCTGGTTTCCCAATGTCAACTGGTACGATCCACCGTTTTCCATTGTCAGTCAGCTTACGGACCCTTACCTGAATATTTTCCGGTCTTTTATTCCGCCTTTAGGGGGTATCGACCTCTCCCCCATGTTAGCAATTTTGCTTTTGCAATTCATCTCGGGGTTCTTCGGCAGTTTATCAGCCAATGCAGCAGTAATGTTTTAAGGTCCCTGTTTTCCCTCCACTCCCTTGGAACTCCCCATTCACGGGTTACTCCAGATCACAAAAGCGGCGAAATCAGACTCGCCGCTTTTTGTTGAGGGGTAGGGCATTAGGAAGAGATTCAGCTTAATCCAGACTGGTTTCATAGAGTAACGGTTTGACCCGTCCGCTAAATCCCCGCGCCTTGAATTTTTCTAATTTGAACGGCGTGGGGAGATTCGCTGGAACAGAGATTCTGAACTCAAAATCGCTATTTCCTGGGGGGACAGACTGAATATTGCCCAGGCGGGTGCGATTGGGCATGATGTTGTTGTTATTGGCATCATAGATTACGCCAAATACATCAGCATCATAAACGGGTTTACCGGAGGTATTTTTAGCGGTTCCGCTAATGATAAAGCAGTTGGCTGCACTCATATCGCCACTGGCGACGATGCCCTCGGAGAGTTCTTCACCACAGTCTTTGTAGGCGATATTGGCAATTTGGATATCGGTCAGGGCTAAAGCGGGAGG
>CAYUEH010000206.1:5930-8649 GCA_964442465.1 uncultured Laspinema sp.
AGAGGGGTTATCCCCGCAAATGCTGAAGGAGTGCTTGCCTCATGATATCAACGGGGACCGGGCGATCGAGCCAAATTTGCAAGGCGGCTGCCCCTTGTTGGACTAACATTTCTGAACCATCGATCGCCTTTGCACCCACTGCCTGCGCCTGTCGCAAAAATTCCGTGGGACTGGGGGTGTAGATTAGATCATAGGCGATCGCCCCTTGGGGGAGGGTGGCCAAAAGCTCGGGGGTCACTGGCGACTGTCCCACATTGGGCGACATTCCCACCGGGGTGGCGTTGACCAGTAATCCGGCTTGGGGTATGAGTTGGGGTAGTTCTGACCCGTCATGGACTGAGAGATTGATGGGCCAAGGGGAATCCTGCCAACTGGTTTGGAAAGCCTGTAATTTGTCCAAATTGCGGCCTACCACAGAGATTTGGGCACAGCCTAACTGGGCTAAACCGGCGACCACGGCCCGCGCTGCACCCCCGGCCCCTAAAATCACGGCGCGGGTTTGATTCCAGGGGCGATCGCAACCTTTTAGGGGGGCGAGAAATCCTTCCACATCGGTATTGGTGCCTGCCCAACCCGTGGGAGTCCGCCAGACCGTATTCACCGCCCCCACCGCCTGAGCAACGGCAGAAATCTCCGATAACAGGGGAATAATGGCTTGTTTGTGAGGGATGGTAATGCTAAATCCGCGCACGCCAATGGCCGCGAAACCGGCAAGGGCGGTGGGTAAATCCGACGGGGGGACGGGCCAAGGTAGATAGACAAAATCTACACCCATTGACGCGATCGCCGCATTGTGCATCACCGGAGAAAGGGAATGCTTCACCGGATAGCCGATGACCCCGAGTAATTGAGTTGTTCCTGTAATAGTTGGCATGGGCTAAAAAAGCGGATCCAGAAATCTTTTCGTGAATACGGTTAGAGTAGGGTTCTAACTACTGTCCCGCCCCTTGATTTTATGTCACAATTTTGAATAAGAACCGTAAATCTGTGCGTTTAGGTCAAGGTTCTCAAGGGCTGAGGATTTTTAAACCACTCAACTTCAGGGAATTCTACCGAAACATTAGGGGTATTCAGGTTAATCAGTGATTTGTACATAGACAACCCGCTGCTGTCATACCCGCTTCCAGCCGTTGGCATTGAGGGTTGAGGTTGGCGGCGCTATTTGGCTCTATTGGACTAGAATTTTATCATGAAAAGACTCACCTATATTAGTAAATTTTCCCGCCCCCTCTCCCGTGACGAGATTGATGCGATCGGTCGCATATCCAGTCAAAAAAATCAACAAGCTAATGTCACCGGAGTATTGCTCTGTCTCGACGGGATATTTTTTCAAATCCTCGAAGGCGAAGCGGAGAAAATTGACCGAATTTATGACCGAATTCTGGTGGATGAGCGTCATACAGATATTCTTTGCTTAAAATCCGAACTGGAAGTCCAGGAAAGAATGTTTCCCGATTGGTCCATGCAAACGATTAACCTGGATGAAAATACCGACTTGTTAATTGGACCGATTAAAGTGTTATTGCAGACCCTCACCGAATCCCATCGCGTATTGGAAAAATATACCCAACCCAGTATTTTTAAAATTATTCGTCAAGGCACTAATCCCCTGAACATTCGGCCCAAAGCCGTCGAAAAAATTGTATTTTTTAGCGATATCGTCTCGTTTTCTACCTTTGCTGAGAAACTGCCGGTGGAAGAGGTGGTCTCGGTCGTGAATAGTTATTTTTCAATTTGTACGGCAATCATTACCAGACAAGGGGGAGAGGTGACTAAGTTTATTGGGGATTGCGTGATGGCTTATTTTGATGGGGACTGCGCCGATCAAGCTATCCAAGCGAGTTTAGATATTTTGATGGAACTGGAAATTTTACGAAATACTGCTCCGGAAGGGAGTCCGTTGCGGGTACTCTACAGTGGGATTGGTTTAGCCAAAGGGAAAGTGATTGAGGGTAATATTGGTTCAGAGGAGAAGAGGGATTATACCATATTAGGGGATGCGGTGAATGTAGCGGCTCGCCTGGAAGCGTTAACACGGCAGTTATCCCAAGCCTTAGTTTTTTCCGGTGAGGTCAAAAAGAGTGCGATCAAGTCTTGGAATTTTATCTGGCTAGCAGATTCTGCCTTGAAAGGGAAATCGGAATCGATTGATATTTATTCGATTGATAATGAAATGACGCGAAAATCTAGCGGGGGATTAGAAATTGCGCGGAATATTGGGCATTATTTGGAACGAGTAGCCGATCGCCAACCCAGTCAGATTTTTGGCCTGAAAAGTTTGCCGCTATAAGCAAGTCCGTAGATGGGGTGCATCTTGACTCAACCTGACCCTGAGATCAGTTCGGGGAACATCGGCACATGGAAACAGTTAGATGCAGCAGAATTTGCCTTCCTAGGTTGGGTTTCCAGGATGAGGGAGATCCAGGATCCGGTGAGGGGAATCTCTCCGTGGCGATCGCTGCGAACAAACATTCAGATCTATAAAATTTTGATAACCCTACTCCCGATTTTTCTCAAAACTTTATAATAGCTTTAAGTGAATCAAGGAACCCCCTTTTCACGGGGACTCATGCGGAATCCGGTTGGAATCGGTCTTTAAAAACAAGTTGAGCAATTGTAGGCCCTTCGACTCTTCGACTTCGCTCAGAGTTCAGGAGGCAATGTCCACCTAGATTTGGTGGGCATTGCCCACCCTACCATTTTTAATGCTTTTATCAAC
>CAYUEH010000207.1:0-8631 GCA_964442465.1 uncultured Laspinema sp.
TGTCCAGGGCTTTTATCAATTTCTTTGAAGGGAGAGCTTCCTATCCTCAATTCAAGTCAAAGCACCGTAACCAATCCATTAGTTATCCCCAAAATGTCTCAATCGTAGAAGATGGCATCAAATTCCCCAAAATGGGAATTGTTCATGCCAGACTACATAGACCGATTAAAGGGGCAATCAGAACCGTTACGGTGTCGATGAACGCCTCATGCCAATACTTTGCCTCTGTCCTAGTCGATGATGGGAAAGATATCCCCGAAAAAACGACTGAAGGTAAAGCGGTAGGTATTGATTTAGGTTTGACTCATTTTGCTATCCGCGACGATGGGTCTAAGTTTGACAACCCCCGTTGGTTAGCTAAACATGAGAAAAATCTAAGAGCCAAGCAGAAGCGGTTATCCAGAAGACCTCAAGGTTCCAACAATCGCAATAAAGCCCGAAAGCAGGTAGCTGGGGTACATAACAAAATAGCTCGATGCAGGTCAGATTTTCACCACAAACTGTCACGCAGGATGGTAGACGAAAACCAAGTCATAGTGGTCGAAAATCTAGCAGTTAAGAACATGGTCAAGAATCACTGTCTCGCCAAGGCTATCAGTCAAGTGGGATGGGGTCAGTTCTGCACCATGCTGAAGTACAAAGCAGAGCAAGAAGGGAAAGTTTACCTTGAGGTAGACCGATTCTTTCCTAGCTCGAAAACCTGCAATGTTTGCCTTAATCAAGTAAGAAGCCTGACCCTTGATATGAGGACTTGGCAGTGTGAAAAGTGTCAAACGAAGCACGATAGAGACATAAACGCGGCCAAGAATATCCGAGATGAAGGACTGCGGATTTTATCCTCTGGAACGGGGGAGATCGCCTATCGCCCAGGTGTAAGTCGAGATAGTAGAGGACGAAAGAAATCTACTGTCTCGCAGCCTGCTGGGTAGGAAGCCGACGGTGTAATCTCTGATTCACCGTTCGGTAGTTCACTCTTTTCTTTAGAAACTGCCTCCGTAAAATTAGAAATTATCAATCTGTTATGGGGGGATTGAGATGTCAACCCATCCCTCTGGGGAGGGTATCATGCGGAATCCGGTTTTGACAGACCTTTGAAAACCAGATTCCGCATAAAATGCGATCGCCCTAAAATCACCACTGCGGCATAGACATCAACAAAGCCGTTGCCGTCGTTGCATCCACGGGTCTGGAGAACAAATATCCCTGACCGGATTCACATTGTAACGCTCGCAGTTGAGCCAACTGTTCCAAGGTTTCCACCCCTTCTGCCACCACATCCATATCTAAATTGTGAGCCAAATCGATACAAGTGCGGACAATTTCCAAACTTTCCGCCTCACTGCTCATCCGACTCACAAAAGAGCGATCGATTTTCAATGTATCAATCGGCAACCGTTGCAACCGACTCAGGGAGGAATACCCGGTCCCAAAATCATCAATACATAACTGAATTTGTCGTTTTTTGAGCTGGGTGAGCAAACTCGCTGCTGACTCGGCTGCCGCCATAATGGCAGTTTCCGTAATTTCTAACTTCAAGCAAGAACCACTCAACCCGGTTTGCTGGAGAATCTGGTCAATATAATCCACCAGTCCCGGATTGCCAAATTGTACCCCAGCTACATTCACACTCATGGTCAAAAATGGCGCAGATCCACTGACTCCCTCCCCTCGTTCGCGATTCGGGAGGATTAAACCTAAGGATTGCCATCGTTCCTGCCACTGCTGCAATTGATGACAGGCTTCCTCTAAAACCCATGCCCCCATTGGTACAATTGATCCGGTTCCTTCGGCAACGGGGATAAACTCTCCGGGTAGCACAAAGCCCCGTCGGGGGTGTTGCCAGCGGACCAGGGCTTCAAATCCGGCAATCTGCCCTGTTTTTAAGTCAATAATCGGCTGGTAATACAGGAGCAATTCTTGCCGTTTGAGGGCGAGTCTGAGGTCCGTTTCCAGTTGTAACATGGCTAGGGCACCGGAATGCATTTGGCGCTCAAAGACAGCAGTCCGCCCTCCTCCCATTGTTTTGGCATGATACATGGCGGTGTCGGCGGCGCGTAAAAAGTCTTCGGGCCGTTCTAAACTTTTGCCGGAGGAGGATTCGGTCCTGTTGCCATTGGTTGAGGGGGGCGGGGCTTGGCTATACTCGGGGGTCTGGGGAAAGTTAATGGCAATGCCGATACTAGCGGTACTGAACATATCATGACCGTTGATTTGAAAGGGGAGGGTGAGTTCTTTATGAATGCGATCGGCAATGGCGAGGGAGGTGGCTGGGTCGTCAATTTCATCGACGAGAATGGCAAATTCATCGGTTCCCACCCGGGCTAGGGTATCTTTGGGTCGGATACAGGTTCCTAAGCGGCGCGCTGTGGCATTGAGTAAGAGGTCGCCGACTAAGTGTCCGAAACTATATTTAATGATACTAAACCGATCCAAGTCGATAAACAGGACGGCAAAGCCATAACTGGGACGGCGTTTGGACTGACGGAGCGATCGCCCTAATCCGTTGAGGAACCATGCTTCATTCGGCAGTCCGGTTAGGGGGTCGTAAAAGGCATTATACAACAGTTGTTCCCGGTCTTTGTTGCGATCGGTCACATCATGAACCACGGCTAAATGGAGGCCGGAAATAAAATTAGCGCTGGCAGAATACTCCACATCGCGAATGGTGCCGTCAGACCGGATAATTTTCAGTTCTCCCGTGTCTCGACCCACAGTGCGGAATTTGGTGAAGCCGGTTTTGAAATCACAGGTGGATTCCATATACTTATAAATCGGCTGTCCAATTAAGTCTTCTTTGGAGAGTCCGAGGAGGGTACAAGCGGCAGGGTTGACGTTGGTAAATTGGCCGAGGTCGTTGAAGATGGCCATTGCATCGAGGGCGCAATCAAAGACGGCCCGCAGTTGTCGTTCGTTCGCTTGCATGGCTTTTTCTGCCAACAGGCGCGATCGCCGTCCGGCAAATTCCCGCAATTCCCGATCAATCGCCGGAATCAGGCGGGCGAGGTAATCTTTCATCACATAATCGTGAGCACCGGCTTTCATCGCGGAAATTGCTGCATCTTCTCCGATTTGTCCAGAAACGATAATAAAGGGTAAATCCAGTCCCATCTGTTGCATCACCGCTAATGCCTCCGGTGCGCTAAATTGGGGTAAGGCATAATCCGCTAAAATCAGTTCCCAATTTTCCCGTTCGAGGGCGTCTTTCATGGACTCGGGATTGTCTACTCGTTCTACGGTCAAATCATAACCGCCTCGTTTGAGTTCCCGCAGTAGCAATAAGGCATCATCCTCGGAATCTTCTACCATTAGCACCCGCAACGGTCGCCCCATTTTCATCCTCCTTCGTGGTTTTGTCCTGGAAAAATATTGGGTAAAGTTTAGGACTATATCGGATTTATAAATCGGCTATTATTAATTTATCTTACCACACAATTGCTCCTACTCATCTGTTATTAATTCTTAAAATTAAGTTGAGTTCAGCAATTTTTTGATTTTTATTAATGAATTTAATACTCAGAAATAAACATACATTTCTGACCTTTTGTCTGTTATCTCGGCTACAATTTTTGGGGACAAGATGTCACAACCGACCAAGCATTGAAGGGATGCCGGTTGTGACAACAGGTTCCAAATCTCCCGAGGGAACCCCATTATCGCCCAATTACAGGGTAAAATAAAAGGTGGCACCCTGATTCACTTCGGAGGTTGCCCAAACTTGGCCGCCATGACGCTGAACAATCCGGGCGACTGTGGCTAAACCAATCCCTGTGCCTTCAAATTCGCTGGTTTTGTGCAGGCGTTGAAAGGGAGCAAAGAGTTTATCGGCATAGTTCATATTAAAACCGGCTCCGTTATCTCGCACAAAATATATAACTTTGTTAGAAGTGCTGGGAGAACGTTTCCCTGGAGGAAGGACCGGGGGAATGCTGATGCCAAATTCAATACAGGCATGGGCGGTTTTACTGGTAAATTTCCAGGCATTACCCAGTAAGTTCTCTAACATCACTTGCAGCAGGTGCGGGTCGCCATCAGCCAGCAAACCCTCGGCAAATTTAAACCGGACGGGGCGATCGCGTTGAGTCTCTTGCAGTTCTGTGGCGATCGCCCGGGCCATTTTACTCAGATTCACCGCCTGTCGTTGCATCTGAGTGCGGGTCACCCGGGAAAGACTCAAAAGGTCATCAATCAGGTGATTCATGCGCTCAGTGGCGGCACAGACTCGCTGGAGATAATCTTTTCCTGTCTCATCTAAAACCGTTTGATAGTCTTCGATGACGGCTTTGGCAAATCCCCTAATCGCCCGCAGGGGAGCACGCAAATCGTGAGAGACGGAGTAACAAAAGGCTTCCAGTTCTTGGTTTGCCGATTGCAATTCGGCAGTGCGTTCCATGACTCGTCGTTCCAATTGGGCGTTGATCTCACCCCTCGCCTCTTCCCGTTGACAGCGATCGCTAATATCACAGTCAAACACCGCCAGATGAGTCACCTCCCCCTGGGAATCCATCGCCGGATAGATGGAAACCTCAAAGTGAGCTTTGTGGCGAACTTCTTTAAATCGCACGGGCTTCCCGGTTTGGATGACTTGTTCTATATAGTGGCGGCGCACTTTAGCTAACCAGTCCGGGAGGCGGTCATACATAGATTGTCCCACCGCTTCCGGCAGTTGCAGTCCGAGGCGTTGTGCTGCCATCCGGTTACCGGCTAAGAGGATGCCTTGGGGATCGACGAGGTATAATGATTCGGTGGTGGCGTTTAAGAGTGCTAAAGTGGTGGGATTCCTGGCGATTCTGGGTGCTTCCCGGGGGACTGTGGCGATCGCCCCTCGGGTTTGTTCTTGCCGGATTTCTTGTCCACTTGGGCTTTTGGAGTTGTCTTCTCGACTACTCCATAGCACTTGTGACCCACAAATTTGTTGTAATTTCTGCCAGTATGTATCGAGGCTCTCACTTGGATCGAGATCGGACTGAGTTGTTCTGGGCAAAGGCTCTTGTAGATCTCCCAAAATGTCGCACAAAGTCGCATTGACTTTGAGAAATCGTTCTTCTAACTGGGCGATCGCCAGAGGAGAGGGCGACTGCTCATCCAGACTGGAGAACCCTTCGGATGCGTCAAATTTGGATAAGAACTCGGACGAGGGATTAAGGTTATCCCCTTCTTTCTCCTCGTCTGCGATCGGTTCACCCCGAAAGAAAACTAGGGAATTTTCAACGGGTTTCCGGGAATCAGATTCAATCCAAGAGGCCGGTTCGTTGCGGTTTAACCGGGCTTTTAAGCGGTCAGGGACTCCAGTTACGCCGATATCTGCACCCGCCCCTGAATCGTCCCTATTTGGGGTGAAAATTTCCCCCAATGTATTCTCAAATGGTTCAGGATTCACACGCCAGGATTCGGCTTTTGCTGGCTTTTCAATCTTTTGGGCGGCAGCGTAACTTAAGCCGTTTTCCTGGTAGAGAATCCACCAGGATAGCCAACAGTATTCACCGGTTTTGTGACGATATCGATTTTTGACATGACAAACTTGGCCGATATCGGCAGCTTGTTCAGTCATTACAGTTCGGTGGAGATCATCGGGATGGATTAAGTCACGCCAGGAGTGCGATCGCAATTCTTCTAGGTTCCAGCCGAGAACACTTTGCCAACTGGCGTTGAGCTTCAGGAAATCTCCTTCACGGTCTCTGATGCACAACAGTTCCCTGGATAGATTAAACAATACCTGCATTTCTTCTGGAACGATCTCTGCCGTTACCGTCATTGCTTTGATCCGTTCAATCATTTTTTTTGTCCCTAGATTGCAACTTTTCATCCATCGTCTCCCTGACAGCTTACTTGCTCCCCTGTTTGCCGCTTCCGAGGTAGGATTTGCCGGTCCAAGTTTTCTCTTGCTTTGAGGCTGGATTACCTGAGAGTTAGAGCGATTTTGATTGGGACAAGTTCCTCTTCATTGGTCACATTTTTTAATTCTTGTTCCATTATAATTGAGAGCCAGGAATTTGGGAGATTCTGGGGGCAAAATTTGACAGGAATTGGCGATCGGCCTTTTCCCTTCAAAGTCAACCCGATTTCCTCTCGCACGCTGCCTATCTTCTTACTGGATTGGCGCGACGGTGCTAGTTTCGACTCCACTTTAATCACCCTCCTTCTTCTGATTCAGATTAGACCTCTTGCAAAATTCTTTAAAGCCCCCGGTGGAACTAAACATTTATTCCGCTGGCCTCCCCCTTAAGAAGGGGGACGGGAGGGGGATAATCAGGGGGGTTTGGGGGGATCAATCCTTTTTTTTGCAAGAGGTCTATTGTTTCCACCCAGTCCCCCTGACTTTATCTGAATTATTGCCAATTTCAGAAATACTTTATAGTTTTTTAATTTCAAGACTCTGATCCAGGTTGAGTCCGTTTAAATCCGTTACCCGCTCTTTCTATTTTGGACACCCTCAAGCCTTAAACTCCCCTGCGGTCAACCTTTAAGCTCGACTGATTCTTGCACTGGATGACCACTCAAACCCTGGAAAACTTGATAACCCGAACTCATTCTAAGTTTGACCGAGCAACCGAGAATAGCGATCGAACTCAGGAACACAGTAGAGTAAGTCATTCAACCTAATTGCTATTTCTGATGCGTAAATCCTAGATAATTTGGCAATTTCTAAGTGAGGGTTGAGATCAGAATATTGCTCATGTCCCATTGCTCTATCCTAGGCATGACCAATCTACCCGGAACCGGGTGGAAGGGCTTTCCCTGACTGTGTTTTTGCGGGGGAAGATTTGCGCTCGACGGGATTCGAGGGTCTTCATGCATATTTAGCTTTTGTTTTTCATCTAACAAGTGGGTTTAAATTTCTGTGACCTAGATTACTCAATCCCGGTAAATTTGTCAATAGTTTGGGGAGAATTCAGAATTATTAAAGAAACCTGTGAGATTAGGTTAAGAAACCCTAACAACTGGATTAAATTTCTCTGTGATCGCCAGAATTATCGGGTAAAATAGGGGGGATTACCCCTAATCCTGGATCGGAGTATCAATGATATAATTCATGGGTTTTTATCCATCGCTTGACCTGGGAAAATGAAGAGTAAGGGAAGCCAGGTTTCGGACCGAGTAAATCCGGGATGGGGTTTTGCCGTCGAGGTGAAAAAATAAACAGAATCTGAGTCAGGAAAATTGCGATCGCCTGACTCAGGAGTAAACAGGTGCAGTAGACAGACCCCACAACGCAGGAACTGCCGTTAACGCTGCTGCTGCATTAATAAAGGACGCACAATCCAATACCCGGCACCAAACGCCGTCACCACAATCAGCAGGATCATAATAATCAACCCAAATCCTCCGAGGTCCGATCGCTTCACCGGACGAGTGGTGCGACGGGGACGAGGTTCCGGTTGTTCAGTAAATAAAGGTTCTCCCATCCCTGGAGTTGCACCCATATCCGTCATCGCAAAGGGAGAACCCACCGCAGAACCGGGAACCCCACTTAACTGCGGATGACCACTTTCCGGATGGGGTGGGGTGGCATAGGCGGATTCCCCCCGTTGGGTGCGATCGCCACTGCGGTTCACTGGGGGACTCTGGGGTTCCCAAGCATCCACCACCTGCTGTAAATGCACCGCAGATTGAACCACCGTTTCAATTTCCTGGCGCAGTTGTCGATTTTGTTGAACTAACTGATGATTTTGAGTGGTTAGGGACTCCAACCGTTCCTGTGCCGTTTGTAACTCAGCGACGACTTCTCGATACAGCGAGATGGGAACCGAAGGAGAATAAGGTTGATTAGAAGCAGTTGGCGGGGTTGTCGGCAGATTGCCGGATGCAGCAACATTTCGCATAAGGGCTTTTCGGGTAGTAGGAGGACGGGAGGCGATCGCAACCGTTCGGAGTCTTTTTGATGATAGGACTCTGCCTCAGATTACAACAACGATTACCCGGCTTCGTCAAGGATTTGCGACAAATCTCTCCGATTGAGGCCGTTGGCAATCGAGACAGGATGGCATGAACTCCAGATTAGAGGGCGATCGCTCAGACCCTGAACCAATCTTTACACTCCATCTTAAATCCTGGAGTCCCGTCATTCAAGGTCCACCGACCCCAAGACTCTCCGAATCGGAGCAAATTCTGTCACCATAGAATTAATCACGAGACATTCAGTCCCTATTCAGTCAAAATGAGTAAATCTTCCATGCAGTCCGATGTATCGCCAACCGCCATCCCTGCCGATGACACCCCGCAAATCAAATATGGGGAACGGGAAATCGAAGAGGGACAGTTAATTACCTTTCCCAATCCCCGAGTCGGCAGACGCTATGACATTCACATCACCTTACCGGAATTTACCTGTAAATGTCCGTTTTCCGGCTATCCAGATTTTGCCACCATTTACCTGACCTACGTTCCCAATGAACGGGTAGTGGAACTCAAAGCGATCAAACTCTATATCAACAGTTACCGCGATCGCTACATTTCCCACGAAGAATCCATCAATCAAATCCTCGATGACTTCGTAGCCGCCTGCGACCCCCTAGAAGCCACCATCAAAGGCGATTTTCATCCCCGAGGCAACGTCCATACGGTGATAGAAGTTCGCCATACCAAACCGCAGACTTAATTCAAAAAAGCCCCCCTTAAAAAGGGGGGTTGGGG
>CAYUEH010000208.1:0-8631 GCA_964442465.1 uncultured Laspinema sp.
CTCGAATGGAGGAGCTATTCTTGGACGCTCAGTTCGGCGCTGAGTGACCGATCTCCCCAAATGAAGGGTCCACTTTTTCCTCGCTAATAGGACCACTTGGTTTGGATTCGGGGGTCAGTTTTGTTTGCCGTTCAGTCCGGCGGTAGGTCTTGGTAGTGGTTGACCGATCGCCTCACATGAAGGAACCATCTTCTTCATCGCAAATAGGACCACTCCATTTTTAAGTTGGGGGACCGTTCTGCTGGGGATTCAGTCAGCCGGTAGGTCTTGATACTGGTTGACCAAGCGCCTCAAACGATAGAGCTATTTTTCCTTCGCCAATATGACTCCTCTATTTCGGGTCGGGCCAGTTATATTTGCCGTTCAGTCCGGCAGCAGGTCTCGGGACTGGCTAACTGATTAGCTCGAATCAAGGGGCCATCTGCCCAACTGCTCAGAAGTTTTCAAGTGCTCAAAATGAGCACTTGAAAAACGAGCGCCTCCATGAGGGTGCTTCTTGAGTTCATTCCAGGTCCCTCGCAGGTAGCCGATCGTCCTGAACGAAAGGGCCATCCTTTTCAGTTCGGTGTTGAGTGACCGATCGCCTGAAAGGAAGGGGCCATTTTTCCGCTTCAGTTCGGTGCTGGTTGACCGATCGCCCTGAAGGAAAGGTCTATCTTTTCCGTTGTCAACAGGACCACTTTTAGGTTTGAGGGCATTGGGGTTGGTCGTTCAGTCCGGCGAGTGGTTGGGAGCAGTTGACCGATCGCCCCGAACGAAGGGGCCATGCTTTTGTGTCATCCATAAAAACACTTTGTTGTGGTCAGGATCCGTAGTCGTTAGGATTCAATCCGGCGATTGGTTTGTCGGTTTGGTGGCTGTTGAGTGAGGCGAAGAAATGGGCTATTTTTCCCTAGAAAATAGGGGTATTTTGTTGTGGTTGGGGGCAGTTGGCCGATCCCCTCAAAACAAGGGGCCATTTTTCCCCTAAAAAATCGGACTACTTTGTTCGGGGTCCGGTCCAGTTGTCCTGCTGCTCAGGTGGTAGGTCTTGGTGCTGATTGACCGATCGCCTCAAATGATGGAGCCATTGTTGAACGTTGAGTTCGGTGCTAAGTGACCGATCACTCCGAAGAATAGGCCATTCTTCTACCTCAAAAATAGTGACATTCTCGGTTGAGTTGGAGGCATTTGTCCTGGGGGTTCTCTCAGGCGGTAGGTCTCGGTAGCTAACCGATTGCCTCATAAGGAAGGGTCCATCGTTTTCCTTGCCAATAGGACCCCTCTTGGGTTTGGGGGTAGTTGGGCTTGTGATTCACTCAGGCGGTAGGTCTCGGTATTGGCTGACCGCTCGCCTCAAACAAGGGGGCCATTCTTACCAGTTCAGTCCTCCGTGACCGAACTGGTAAGAATGGAGTGGCTATTTTGAGATTCTCAGTATGGATCTGAAACTGACCTCTGCTTATGGCGGTAATTTTGGCGAGTTCTGAGTGAATTTCCTATTTTTAAATGCAGCAATACCCCCCGCCGTAATCAAACTTGCCACAGCACCGGCAAGCAAGCTAAAATTAATGGTCACCACAAGATTTGCTTGAGCGTCATTCAGTTGCCAAAAGCTCACATAATTGTTAACCGGCGAGATTTCTTGAATAACCCCTGCATAGGAAGCAGAACCCGACGCAACTACACCGGCAGCACCAATCCCAAAACCAAAAATAGCAATATTGCGATCAATGTTGCGATCGCGTTCGGTTTGTTCGAGTTCTGCGATTCCTCGGATGGTGGAGATCGCATTATCCAGTAAACCCAAACCCGGTTTAAAATAACCTAAATCGGCTTTTATTTGATTTTGAAATAGGCGGCAGTTGTGTTCGCTAAAGCTCTTTAAAACTGTGAGGTCATCCTCTGGCAGTTTTCTTTGGATTTGATTTAACTTTTCTTCATAGTTTTGACGATTAATTTCAATGGTATGGTCATATTCATCTAAGTCTCGCAGTAATTGAGAATACTCTAACCCTTGTTTTGGCAGAGATTTCAGTTTAGTTTTGAGTTCCTGTAAAGCGTAATCACTTAAGTCAGTATCCGTGGGAATCTGTTGAATGAAATCATCTATTTTATGGTATTCGGCAGTTAGCGCACTGTAAACTTCTCGGCTATCTTGATAGCGGCGAATAATTTTATTGCGATAACAAAACAGATCGATAAACTCCTGGTAGCAGTCGTTGAATTTTCGATCAGTTTCCGGATCGCAGAATAACCAAACCAGAATATGAGGGTTGCGGTATTCAAAAATCGGACTGCCGAAGAGTTGTCCAGATTGATAAAATTCTGGACGCTTATCGCGTTCCGAAATAAAATTATTCAAACACTCATCTGCCAGTCCCTGCAAAAACTTCCAATTTTGGAACAGCTTCCAGTGGGGCCATTTTTTATCCTTAGTCAGCCAAGCCGTCAGCAGTAGTGTTTGCCCGATCTCGCTCTGAAAAAACTCGGGCAAGAAGCAGTACAACCCATTAATTTTAGGATTGAAATCACTTAAAATGGTTAGATTTAAAGACTGAGTTGCCTTCCCATTTTCTTTTTCGGGGCGACGCAAATTGAGCGCGATTGCAGAGGTATCGTAAATTTGCAGGGGGCAGGCGAGTCCCGTCAGAGAGAGTTCCGAATTAGTCTCTAGATAAACTTTTCCCTTCAATGGCAGAGAGATGTTATTATCTGTTGCCTCCTTCAGCAAATCTGCACGAATACCCCGTGCGATTTCCCGCAGATGTAGCCGCTGGTTTATGTAGAATTTATCGAAAATTTCATGACATTTTTCCCAGAGTAGTTCATCACCTGTAGCACTCGGATTCGACTCAGAATCTTTCCGAAGGTGGAAGGCAAACAAATGCAGATTAGGTGCATAGATTTTATGACCCATGTTGGCAATCTAATTATTTATTCGGGGGTGGCTGCTGAGGCGAGGAAGGTCGATTTTTCACCGCCTCCCGCAGTTGTCGAAAAATATTGCGGGTGATGCCATCTTCACTGTTAGAATTGGGGCGAGGGATATTGTTTAGCTCCCGCTGACCGAAAGCTTGCTGTTCGAGAAGAGTTTGGAGGGTTTGGGCAACAGGTGGATATTGGACAGCCCAATCCTCGATCCCATCAGCAGCTTCTTCAAGTTCGCGATCATCTAACTCCGCCAAAGTTTGTTCTAAACTCAGTAAATCTTCCCATGCTTCCAGCGGGAAGTCGGACGGCGGGTTTTTCAGCATTTCTAGAAAAGCCGGAATTATGGGATCAAGATATTCCATAGCAGTACACAAAGAAAGGACACATTTTTATTATTTGGATCTAAAAACAAATGGCATCATTGCCCAACCGCACAAAAAGCCGCCCAATACTGAGGTTTACGAAAAGGTTTTTCACCCCCCAGTCTTAACCATCGGTGGATGACCTTCTTCCGCTGTTCATCGAGGTTGAGGAGATTTATCCATTTGATAAAATCCCCTTGAGTCACATCCCGCATCCAGATTTGGGCATTTTTGAGGGCAACAGGCACTGAGTGAGTTTTGAGGTTTTCATAAAATTTAATCATTAAAAAGGCAGTTGCCAAGTCACTAACTGCCCAAAGAGTACAAACCAAACTGGGAACACCAGCATAGATGAAGCCACTGGGTAAGCTGATATACTCATCACTAAGACTGCTGAAGTCGGATAACCCTGTTTCGCAGGCCGAGAGGGTGACGAGACGACAGTGGCGCAAGTCAAAACCGCGATCAAACAGTTCTCCTAATGTAAGGCACTTTGTCAAATCGCGAGCGCTGTTATCCTGCAAAATCAGATAGCGATTAGGGTCTTGTGCTGGTGGCAGTGAGGAGATTTTGCAACCTGCCAGTAGCAAGGCTGACAGCAGGGGCATTTTCAGATTATAATAACCGTGACAGGAGAAGTGCAAGTGTTGAGGCGTGATATCGCTATTTTGGGTAACTTGGTGCCGGAGTGCCTCTTTGGTAGCGTCTTGTTTAGCGAGAATATCGGCTGAGTCAAAATAGTGCCGGATAGTTTCCACTTCGATATCGGTGAAAGTCAAGTCATCGGTAGGGTTTTGGATGGCAACCAGATGCTGTAACTCGGTATCAGTACCTGCATTCCGCGAGGTTATTTGCAACAGTTGACAACTGGGCGCATATCTGACACCACCAGGAAAAAGGTCAATCAAAGGTAATTTTTGCCGTCTGAATCCTGACTTCTGAACTCTGAATCCTTTGAATCCTGACTCCTGAGTCCTGAATCCTTTTAAGGCATGAAGCGGGAACAGATGCAGATAACGATGAGGAATCAGGATCAGTTTTTCGCATTCAGAGGGAATCAGATTGAGAATCTCATTAATGTGCAAAATGGCAGCAAGTTCCTCCAGTTTTTTATCAAGTGAAGCCCGCCATTGTTGGTGGGTGTTATAGTAGCAATTCAGATAGCTACTTGCCCACTTCATCAACGCTTTTAAATCATCGTAAGACGATTGCCAAACTCTGGGAATAGGGTTGGAGTAAGTGACGATAAAGACGAGAAATTTTTTGCCGTAAATGTACCACTCAATTAGAGCAGTCTTACCGTCACTGACTAATTGCTGAATTTCGGAAAAAAGAATAGGTTCGACTTTTTGGGTGAGAGCAAAGTTAGGGTCATGCGGTGCAATATGGTGCTTGATGAATTCATCGAGTTCTTGGCGTAATTGGTTGAGACGAGTGCGATCCGGTGTAGGGAATGTCGGAGAATTTTGTCCTTCTAATATATCAGGTATTAACCTCCGCTCCAAGTTGTGATTTTCTTCCGTAATTTCAATTTGGTGTAGTTCTGTGTTGAGTTCGTGGCGGAGGCGATCAAGTTCGGTGAGGACGGTTTTGGGAATATTACCTTTAGGGTAGAGATCTCGGGTGGCGAGTAGTTCGACGAGATTGCGAGTTTTGCTACGATCAGCGTATTCTATAGCAGCTGGATAATTTTTTAGTTCGAGATAAATTTCCACCATAACAAAATAAAGCCTATTCCATTTTTCTTGACTTTTGTCAGACCATCGTTTGTTTCCGGTGTCATTGTAAAGACTTTCTGCATGACGATAATACTCAATAGCCTCATCAATTTTTACTTTATTACTATAAGTTTCTCCTAACATATAGTTAGCATTTGCTTCATTACCTTTATGCTGTAATATCTTTGCGACAATCAACGCTGAAGTCAAATGTTCAATTGCGTTAGAATAATGCTGATTTTTATTGTAGAGACAGCCTAACTCATAGTTAATAGCAAACTCGTTGAAGTAATCGCCCATCGCCTGCACTAACTTTAAGCGCTGCTGCTGTGCCTCGATCGCCTTCTCGTACTCTTTCAGACTTTTATAAATCTGCCCCAGATAATCCAGTGCTTTCGCTGCCCATTCTTGATTATCATGCTGAATGTAAAGATCAGTCGCTTTCTGATAGTTCTTGAGCGCCTCCGCCTGCTGTTCCAACATTTGATAACATTGACCCAGCATAAAATAAGCGTTGGCTTTATTTATCTCCTTCCCTAGATTCGCCGCCAATGTGAAACTCTCAACCCCTTCCTGATATTGCTTGAGGTCAAATTGCCAACTTCCCAACTCATAACAGCTACTTCTTTCCTTGTCTGTTTCTCCTAATTGCCGGAATAATTCGATTTGTTCCATCATATAAGGGCAAGGCATTGCCGTATCCTTACCCAATTGTTTACAAACGCTCACCAACCAGCCTAATGTTTCCTTTTGCGCGGCAGAGTCATTTTCGGTTTTGGCAAGGGTTAGGCGTTGTTGAAAATAGTGGAGGGCAAAGTCGAGTTGATTGGCTTGCCAGTGATCGCATCCCAGCCACGCGAGTGCTAAACTTTCTTTTACCTTATTTTGCTCAAACCGAGCAATTTCTAACATTAGAGTATGGGACTCTATGGCAGATTGATAGTCATTCTGATAATATTGCGCTTTACCCAGATTTTCTAAGACAGAGCATAAGACTTTTTGGTCGTTAAATTCTTGTAATATGTTTTGTTGGATCTGATACAGCGGGATAGCTTCGGCGTGTTGATTAACCGCCATGTAATTATCCGTAAACTGGGTAAGCTCTTTCCATGCTGCCTCCGTCCATTTTTCATCTTTGATTTGTCGAAATAGTCGATAGGCTTGAGCGTAGGCTTGGGCTGACTCTCCTGAGTTTTGTAAGGATTTGTAACGAAGTCCTAAACTATATTGAGCGGCGGCTTGATACCAAAAATTTTTAGCTTCCGTTGCGCTTTGGTAGCAAGCTTGATAAGCGGCAATCGCCTCTTCGATGCGGTTTAAGTGACTGAATGTCGCTGCTTGCCTGTACCGAGTTTCTACATGATTCGGTTCCAACTCCAGCACTTTCGTAAATGAAATGAGGGCAGATTCATGATCTCCCGCTTCCGTTTGCTCGATTCCCTGATTCACCCATTCCTGAACTGACTTCCCATGCTCCTCGGACATTTCCAGCCACCTCTTGGGTCTTCTTTTTAAAAAATTTCCACCCTTTTAACTTGGTTGTACTATATATCGCATCAAAATCCCAAAATCTTTATAGTTTTTTAATTTTAGGGTGTAGGGGTAAAATTTTATTGAGGATTTACCGAATGAATGGACGATATTTTTTCTCTGAAGAATAGGGCTACTTTGGTTTGAGTTGGGGGCCAGTTAGGTTTGGGGTTTAGTTAGGCGGTAGGTCTTGGTACTGACTGAGCGATCGCCTCGAAGAAGGAGCCATTCTTTCCCGGGAAATAGGGATGCCTTGCTGGGGGTGGGGGCAGTTTTTTTGGGGATTCAGTCAGGCGGGAGGTCTCGGGACTGCTTGGCCGATCGCCTCGGACGGACGAGTCCTTTTTTCCGCTTCAATTCGGTGCTGGTTGACCGATCACCTCGAAGTAATGGACCATCTTTCCCCTCGCCAATAGGACCACTCTGTTTTGAGTTGGGGGCCAGTTGGGGTTGTGATTCTCTCAGGCGCTCGCTTTGGTGTTGCCTGAGCGAGCGCCTCAAACCACGCGGCCATTCTTTCCAGTTTGGTATTGGAATTCAGGCTGGCGATCGGGTCAGTGCTGAGTGACCGATCGCCCCCAAGGAAGGGGCCATCTTTTTCTTTGCCGGTAGGACCAGTTTGTTTGGAGTTCGGGGCCAGTTATTTTTGTGGTTGGGTCCGGTGAGTTTTTTGATAGCTGACCGATCGCCCCGAAGGAAAATTATTTCCATTGCCCATAGCACGACCTGGCTTCGGAGGCATTTGTGTTTGTGATCCTCTCAGGCGATCGGTTTGAGGGTTAACCGATCGCCTCAAACGACGGGGCCATTCTTGGACACTGAGATTAGTATTGAGTGACCGATCGCCTCAAACGACGGGGCCATATTCTTCATCGCACATAAGACCCTTCTGTTTTGAGTGGGGGGCAGTTGTCCTGGGGATTGAATCAGGTGGTAGGTCTTGGTGGCAGTTGAGTGATTGCCTCGAAGGAATGGGCCATTCTTTCCAGTTCGGTATTGGCTAACTGATCGCCTCACAAGAAGGGGCCATCTTTCCCTTGAGATTAAGGATGCTGCCCAAAAAAAACGGGTCCAAATTTCTCCCGTTGAAGGTTTCGGCGCGGGCAAAATTTTAGAATAAAACAGCCCGGGTTGCAGGTGGCCTCTGATGAGAGCGATCGGTTCAACGATTAAATCGGTTGCCCAACTGCTCCACAATTTTCAAGTGCTCAAAATGAACACTTGAAAACGAGCGCCCCCATCAGAGCGTTTATTGAGTTCATCCCAGGTCCCTCGCAGGTAGCCGATCACCTCGGACGGATGGGGTCATTTTGTCCTATTCAGTTCGGTGCTGATTGACCGATCGCCCCGAAGGAATGAACCATCTTTTTCATCGCCAATAAGACCACTTTTGAGTTTGGGGGCCAGTTGTGGTGGTGATTCCCTCGCAGCGGTAGGTCTCGGTGCTGATTGACCGATCGCCTCAAACGACGGGGCCATTTTTCCCTTGCCAATGGGACTACTTTTGGGTGTGGACCTAGTTTTTTGGGGACTCAGTTTGGCGATCAGTCTCGGTACTGGCTAACCGATCGCCTCAAATCCAAGGTCATTGTCCCTTGAGATTAAGGGTGCTGCCCCAAAAACCTGGGTCAAACTTTCTCCCGTTTAGGGTTTTGGGGAGGGCCAAATTTTAAAATGAAACAGCCTGGGTTGCAGATAGCCTCTGTTGAGAGTGATTGCCTACGGCATAGCTGCGCTTACGGCTCAACGATTAAATTGTTTGCCCAACTGCTCCACAATTTTCAAGTGTTCAAAATGAGCACTTGAAAAACGGGTGCTCCATCAGAGCGCTTATTAAGTTCATGTCAGGTCCCTCCCAGGTAGGCGACTGCCTCAAAGGAACAAGCCATTCTTGCCCAAAACCATAAGGGTTGCTTGCCTTCTGTCAGGCGATTAGTTTAATGCTGACTGACTGATCGCCTCAAAGGAGGGGACCCTTCTTTGCCGATAGAACTACTTTATTTGAAATGGGGAGCCAGTTGGGTAGGCGATTCAGTCCGGCGATCGGTTTAACCCACCTCTAAACCGGAGAAAAGTGGATTTAAGGGTACGAGCTTCAACAATAAATC
>CAYUEH010000209.1:0-1321 GCA_964442465.1 uncultured Laspinema sp.
ATCCATTCCAACACAATGGGATTGACGACTTCGGGGGCTTCATCTTGGGGACAATGACCCAATCCCGGTAAGGGAATAAATTGGTCTACGGTGGAAATTTTGGCAAATTCTTGTCCCAGGGTGAGGGGTTCCCAAGGGTCTTCGCTGCCCCAGAGGAGGAGAGCGGGGCAAGGTAAAATGGGCAACAAGTCTTCTGGTAAGGGGCCTTGGGAATAGCGGGTAAAGGCGACAAACACATCCACGGCACCAGCATCCCGGGAGGGTCCGAGAATAATCTCCACCAGTTCATCGGTGACGGCATCTGCTTTGCGGTAGGCTTGCAATAAAATGGAGCGGACTGTTTTCGGGGTGGCTAATTGTTTGAAAAAGAATTGAGCGACCCACTTGACAGATAATATCTTTTGTGCAATGGGTGGGCCAACTCGTTGATACCAGGGTTTCAGGGACCGCTTGCGATCGTGGAGTAGGCGCAGGGAACAGTTAATGGCGACGATACCCTGGGCGAGTTCGGGATGATCCACGGCAGCTTGCATGATGGCAATACAGCCAATGGAATTCCCCACGAAGAAGGCGGGACCCCGGACGATTTCCCGGCAAAAATCGGCGAGTTGTGCTCCCCAGGTTTCAAAGGTGTAGGCGATCGCCTCCCCAGGAGTTGGTTTCGCCGAGTAGCCAAACCCAATTAAGTCAATGGCATAGACTCGACAACCCGTCGCTAAATCCGGAATATTTTTGCGCCAATGACCGCAGGAGGCTCCAAATCCGTGGACGAGTACCACTGCCGGTCCCGAGTCTCCTTGCTGTTGGTAGCAGATCGGAAACCCTCGCCAGGTCCAGGTTTGAAAGGGCAAGGCGGCGCTGTGGGAGGGGGGTGAAGGGTGGGAAGGAATCAGAGTCATGACTGTGGGGTAGAGAGGGAATCAAGCCGATCGCCCCTGAATATCAAAAGGTGGGCTTAACATAATGTTACAATTTTTTCCCGCCCTTGGAAGCCTCAAATTTTGGACTCGGGAATTTACGACGGGTAAAGAAAGTGCATAAACTAGGGGTAGAGCAAGCCTGAAATCCCAACTGATCGGGAAGATGCGTTCGACCCGATTAAGCGCTCGCTATTGTTGAATTGCTCAGTCCATACCACAGAGAACTCAGTTTTATGGAAATGATAGGGACTGCTATCGGAAGCCATGCCCCGGATTTTGAATTGCCGGGAATAGACGATCGCGTTCACCACTTAGCCCGGTATTTGGAACAGTATCGCGCAGTGGGCGTAATTTTCTTATGCAATCACTGTCCTGATGTCCAATCCTATCTCGATCGCCTC
>CAYUEH010000209.1:1421-8618 GCA_964442465.1 uncultured Laspinema sp.
AATGGACCCTCCTAACCCAGGCATTTGAGCGAGTCCCCAGACAACCCGGGGATGATTTCTGATGGAATGCGTGGAAAAATGCCGACATCCTGCTATCTTATGGGGGAGGCAAATACAGTTGGGAAAAGAGTGAGCTGATGGGGACAGTGTACCAGCGAGTCTTACTAAAGCTGAGTGGCGAAGCATTGATGGGCGAGCTGAATTACGGCATCGACCCCATCGTGGTTGAGCAAATCGCTCAACAGTTGGCAGATCTGATTGCCGATGGAGTAGAAGTGGCAGTCGTTGTCGGTGGCGGTAACATTTTTCGCGGAGTTAAAGGCGCAGCGGCAGGCATGGATCGGGCGACTGCTGATTATATCGGCATGATCGCCACGGTGATGAATGCCATGACGTTGCAGGATTCTCTCGAACGCATGGGCATCCCGACTCGGGTACAAACCGCGATCGCCATGCAGGAAGTTGCCGAACCCTATATTCGTCGTCGTGCTATTCGCCACCTAGAAAAAAAACGGGTGGTTATTTTTGGGGCCGGATCGGGAAATCCTTTCTTTACCACGGATACCACCGCCGCCTTGAGAGCCGCAGAAATCAATGCCGAGGTAATCTTTAAGGCGACCAAAGTCGATGGGATTTATGATAGCGACCCCCATCTGAACCCAGACGCGAAACGGTTTAACAGCCTGACTTATGGCCATGTTTTAACCCAAGACTTACGGGTGATGGATAGTACCGCGATCGCCCTGTGCAAAGACAATAATATCCCTATCATAGTATTTGACCTCTCGGTACCGGGTAACATCCGCCGAGCGGTCCTGGGAGAAAACGTCGGAACGATTGTGGGAGGTTTTTGTGAAGTTAGCTGAAGTAGAAGATCTAATGAAAAAAGCCGTTGAGGCAACTCAACGCTCTTTTAACACCATTCGCACCGGCAGAGCGAATACCTCTTTGCTGGACAAAATTATGGTGGAATATTACGGAACGCCCACCCCGCTCAAATCGTTAGCGAGCATCAATACCCCCGATGCCAGTACGATTTCGATTCAACCGTTCGATCGCGGCAGTTTGGCTGTGATCGAAAAAGCAATTTTAACCTCGGATTTGGGCTTAACTCCGAACAATGATGGGGCAATCATTCGCTTGAACATTCCCCAGTTAACCAGCGATCGCCGTCAGGAACTGGTGAAAGTCGCCGGAAAATATGCCGAAGAAGGTAAGGTTGCCATTCGCAATGCTCGTCGGGATGGGATTGATTCAGTCCGCAAGCAAGAAAAAAATAGTGACATCTCCCAAGATGAATCGAGATCTTTGCAAGATGACATTCAAAAACTGACGGATAAATATGTCGCCAAAATCGACGAAGTGCTGGCGGTGAAGGAAAAAGACATCACCACTGTCTAATTTTTCTGATTTTTCTGACCCGTTTCCCAAGCAGAGCAAGTTTGTAATCAACTGAAAAACCCAGATAATTCTTCAGGTTATCTGGGTTTTTCAGGCATCTATTCGTTACAGTTTGTCAAGGATGCCCGGGCTGTCCTCTGTCTGATGACAGAGGCGCGAGGTCCCAGGGCGTGCCGTAAAATCAATTCAATTGAGACGTGAAAATTCAATCATTATGTTCGACTGCATTATTGTAGGAGCGGGTCCCGCTGGCGGAAGTGCCGCCTATCATTTAGCAAAACGAGGACGATCGGTTTTAGTCCTAGAAAAAGCATCTTTACCGCGATATAAACCCTGTGGAGGCGGTGTCTCTCCGGCGATCGCCCAATGGTTTGATTTTGACTTTACTCCAGCGATTTCGATGAAAGTCGATCGCCTGCGCTACACCTGGCAGGGAGAGGACCCGGTAGAGGTGCAACTGGAAACCCCTGAACCGATGTGGATGGTCCGCCGGGATATCTTTGACCAATTCCTGATCGATCAAGCCAAACAACAAGGGTCTGAAGTTCGCGACAATAGTGCAGTGACTCAAATTGCCTTCAAAGGCGATCGCTGGCAAGTCACCACCGCCAACGAAACCTTAGAAGCCAAATATCTAATCGCGGCAGATGGGGCTAAAGGTCCAATGGCGAAAATGCTGGGCTTTAAAGAGCGCGATCGCCAACCTGCCGCCTCCGTTGAAATTACCTCAGACAATCCCAATCCCCTAATCCAATTTGATTTTGGCCGCCTCAAAAAAGGCTACATCTGGAACTTCCCCAAAGCCGATGGTTGCAGCCTCAGCATCGCCAACTTACAAGGCAACACCAAAGAAAAACTGGATCAAATCTTAACCGAATATGCCCAAGCTAATGGGTTCCCCCTCTCCACCCAAGTGCATCAGGATTTTCTCTGCTTATGGGAAAAAGAGCAAAAACTTCATACCCAAAATGCCATCCTCGCCGGAGAAGCTGCCTGCGTCGTTGACCCCTTAACCGCTGAGGGCATTCGGCCCTCCATGTTTAGCGGCGTGAAAGCCGCCGAGTCCATTGATGCCGCCCTCGCTGGCACCAGCAACGCCCTAGAACAATACACTCAGGTGATGAATGAGGAATGGGGAGGACAAATGGTTTGGGCTTCCCGTGTCTCCGGTTTGTTCTACAAAATTCCCAAAATTGCTTATAAAGTGGGGATTAAGCGTCCGAGTGCGACTCAGCGTATGGTAGAGGTGTTATGTGGGGAAACCAGTTACGGCGATATTGCCAACAAGGCGATCGACCGTCTCAAGAAAAACCTGATTCCCGGTTTTGGGGGCTAGTCAGGTTTAGACTCCTCCCCTAAAGCATTAGCACAGGATTTAGACCCCAAAGACAAGAAACCGGGTTTCTGGCTGAGATGGGTGACGAATGGGCCAAAATTTTGTCCAGAAACCCGGTTGTCTTCCCCCTACTCTATCCCCTCTTGATAGTATCCCGTCCCCATGCCCCAGGACGCGGCTTTCACCGGATAGAGAATAGAATTCAGGAGTGGGAACAGGGTTCAAGGGATTGAGAGGAGCGGATATTGAGGAAAACCTGAAGATGTTTAGGCGTAAATAAACTAAAATATAAAAATGACAATTTACTTTTACA
The DNA here is from genome assembly GCA_964442465.1 of uncultured Laspinema sp. GTDB lineage: Bacteria > Cyanobacteriota > Cyanobacteriia > Cyanobacteriales > Laspinemataceae > Laspinema. The sequence continues at coordinate 4,472 of CAYUEH010000209.1, forward strand.
AAGTTGACGAACCCTACGGCTGTTTTTCTAATTTTTCCCCCCACGGAATTCGCCGAAAGGGCCTGCATTGGCCGACAGTCGAGCATTATTATCAAGCGCATAAATTTATTGGGGTAGAGGATGAGTCGATTATTGCTAAAATCCGGAATGCACCGACTCCGGATGAAGCGGCGAAATTAGGACGAGATCCCTCTCGGACCGTGCGTTCAAACTGGGATTGGGTCAAACTCGGGATTATGCGAGAAGCGGTATTAACGAAGTTTTTGACCCATTTAGATATCCAGGGGATTCTGCTGGGGACGGAGGACCTTCTGATTGTTGAGGATTCCCCGACGGATTATTTCTGGGGTTGTGGTGCCGATCGCACGGGTCAAAATCATCTCGGCCAAATGTTGATGAGTGTCCGAGAAGAAATCCGAGGACGCCTTCAGGAGAAAGAGTCCAGTTAAATGGGAAATTTGGGAACCCTGAGTGGATTGCCTTGGGGTTTTTCAACAGGGGGGGAGGGTCAGCTATACACAAGATATAAAATTTATGGGGGGAGCGATCGCCTCCCAAACAGAAATCCGGTTTCGGGACAAGGGAAACCCACTCTCTACAAATGACCGATGCATTTTCCCCTTGTTCTGTCCTGTCGGATACCAGACCTGGAGACGTGAAAAATACGCCTAATATTTTAATATACCTTAAAATTAGACGAGTGTCAATAGGGGGGGATGAGGGAACGGGATGATAAGTCATTCCAACTCTACAACCCTGGAATATATTAAGATTTTATTGATATGATGTTGACAAAGGCATCAAGATGGGGGTTTTGGCGATCGGACCCGTCACCGGGAGAACAGGAACTAAACCCTCAGCGGTGTGCTAGAAACTCGTACAGGGGAGTTCTAGCCGATGCCAATCCTCATCGAACACTGAGTCAGTCAAGACTAGAGCGGTTCAGCCACCTAAAGAGGAGGCTCGGCGTCAAACCCCGTCTCATGAGATCGGGATATTGACCTACTGGCACTCATAAGGCGACGAAATACTTCGAGTGGGTGTAGAGAAACGGAACTTGTGCCGCTCAACCCTGTACTTTTTCGAGAGCCTTAAAATCTAATTTAGTGCGAAGACGGAGGGTTTTGGACCTTCCCAAGGTAAAAACATCTGGATTGGAAAAAAGCAAATTTTCTATGACACTCAAAAATAATAATACAAATACCGCACAACCCGTCCAACAAAGACTCGATCGCGAAGTTTTGTTGCATAGAATGCTCAACCGGATTCGCCAATCTCTGGATTTAGAGGAAATTCTCACCGCTACGGCTGCGGAAATCCGGTCCCTATTAGGAACCGATCGCGTCATGGTCTATCAATTCAATCCTGATAGTAGCGGAAAAGTGATTGCTGAATCCATTCATGAAAATCGCCTTCCCTCCCTCAAAGGATTAAATTTTCCCGCCGATGATATTCCCGAACGAGCTAGACAAAGATTTACCAAAGAACGGGTCTGTTCCATCGTCGATGTTGCCAAGCAGCAAATCGGGGTCTGTTCCAAATATGCCTCGAACGAATCTTTGGAGGGTGGAAACAGCATCCGCTATCGTCCTGTCGATGAGTGTCATTTAACCTACCTCAAAGCAATGGGAATCAACTCATCGGTGGTGGTCCCCATCCTCCATCATCAGGAACTCTGGGGTCTGATTGTCTCCCATCATGTCGAACCGCGCCCGATTTCTGAAGACGATTTGCAGTTGGTCCAATTATTGGCCGATCAGGTGTCGATCGCGATCGCCCAAGCCACCCTCCTCCAAGCCACCCAGCAAAAACAAGCCCGAGAAGCCACGATCAATCAGGTGGCCGCCTTACTCCACGCTCAACCCTCCATCGAGGTCCAGGCGGCACTAGAAGCCACCGTCACCGCCCTCAATGGATGTGGTGGGAGGCTCTACATCGGGGCCAAACACAATTCCATGATGGATAACTTAGACAACTCCGTCAGTCAACTGTTTACCTTCGGGGAACAACCCCTTCCCGTCCAGTCGGAATCCTCCAATATCCTCGAAGAACATCCCCAGTGGCAAAACTGGATTGAAACCGCCCATTCCAGCCCCGATTTAGAACCAGCTCAATCCGCTGCCGTCTGGGCCATCCCGGATATTTATAAACCTATTCACATTAACTGTTTTACCCCGGATTTCCGTCCGACTCGGATCCGGAGTCTGCTGGTCATGCCCTTGTTTTATCGGCAACAGAATCTCGGCTATTTAACAATATTTCGCAACGAAATTGAAACCGAAACCTTATGGGCTGGACGCTTTAATAGTAATCTCAAACAATTAATGCCTCGGCAATCCTTCGAGGCATGGCGGGAACGGAAAACGGGACAAGCTCAAGACTGGAAGCCGGAAGAAATGGAAATGGCTCGTTCCATTGGGAAGCATTTTTCAATGGCGATCGAGCAGTATTTACTCTACAAAGAAGTGAATTCCCTCAATGCCAACCTAGAGAAACAGGTCCAAGAACGCACGGAGGAACTCCAACAGTCTTTAAAATTTACCCGGATCCTTAAACAAATCACGGACCAAATCCGCAGCACCTTAGATGTTAATACCATTCTGCAAACCATCGCCGAGCGGGTGCGAAATTTACTGAATACCGATCGCGTGGTGATTTATCAGTTTAATGACAGCGGCACGGGCGAAGTGACGGTAGAAGATATCCGAGAAAGCTGGCAATCCGTTCGCGGGGTGAGCTGTCCCGGATGCATTCCCCCCGATATTTCTAACTTGTATTTAAAAGGAAGGATCCGGGCGATTCATAATGTGGCTACGGCTGAATTAAGTGACTGTCATCGGGAATTTTTAGAAAGCATTCAGGTCAAAGCTAATTTAATTGTCCCGATTTGTATGGGTTCAGATTTGTGGGGATTTTTAATTGCCCATGAGTGCGAACAACCACGCCTGTGGCAAGAGCAAGAAATTGACCTGTTGCAACAACTGGCGGATCAGGCAGCAATTGCGATCGCCCAAGCGGAACTCTATCAACAAACCCAAGCGGCGGCGGCGAAAGCCCAAGCTCAAGCGGTGGAGTTAGAACAGGCGATCGAAGATTTGCAAAATGCTCAAACCCAACTGATTCAAGGGGAAAAAATGTCCAGCCTGGGACAGCTTGTGGCCGGAATTGCTCACGAAATTAATAATCCGGTTAATTTTATCTATGGCAATCTGAATCATGCCACCCAATATGCCGAGGATTTGTTAGATCTGCAAAAACTTTACCAATATCATATCCCGGAACCTCCGTTAGAAATTCAGGAGTTTATTGAAGAAATTGATTTGGATTTTCTGATTGAAGATTTGCCGAAAATGTTGGCGTCTATGAAGGTAGGGGCGGACCGGATCCGGTCAATTGTGCTGAGTTTGCGGAATTTCTCCCGGCTGGATCAAACCGAAATGAAAGCGGTGGATATTCATGATGGGATTGATAGTACCTTAATGATTTTACACCACCGCTTTAAAGCCAAAGGCGATCGCCCGGGAATTGCAATTGTCAAAGAATATGGAAAACTGCCTGCGGTGGAATGTTTTGCTGGACAGCTTAATCAGGTGTTTATGAATCTCTTGAGTAATGCCATTGATGCCTTAGAGGACTGGGATAAAGAGCGATCGCCTCAAGAACGTCATCAGGACCCCTGTCGAATTACGATTCGCACCACCGTCACCGGGGATGACCCGCAAAAAAATGCGGCGATTTGTATTTTTGATAATGGTCCGGGCATTCCTGAACATCTGCGATCGCGCATTTTTGAACCTTTTTTTACCACAAAAGAGATTGGCAAGGGAACCGGAATGGGTCTTTCCATTAGTAAACAAATTGTGGTGGATAAACACGCCGGAACCTTTAAATGTCTCTCTCAACCGGGTCAGGGAACTGAATTTTGGATTGAAATTCCGATTATTCAGTCCCAACCCTCTGCCACCTTGGAGGTGGAAACCTCAAACCCCAGCCATCTACCCTCTTCCCGGTAGTTTCCGGAACCCGTGGCGGATTTTTCCTCAGTTTTTTGGAGGGCGGGCAATTTGAGTTGACCCGTCCCTCTGCGATCGGGGTTGAAGCCTGATATCTGATGATATAGCGGTTCCCGGACTGATGAGGTACTTTT
>CAYUEH010000210.1:0-8605 GCA_964442465.1 uncultured Laspinema sp.
CAACCCCCCTTAAGAAGGGGGGCTTTTCCAATTCTGCAAAACTTCTAATGCAGAAGTTTTTTTATGGAAATCCATAATTCCTAACTCCGCAAATAACTCCAATCCCCAAAAACCCCAATAAACATCCTAACTATTCCCCCAATAAAACAACCTTAACACTTCTGAAGAAACTCCTGCAAACCCTCAATTAATTGGTCAATTTCCGATTCTAAGGTAAAATAATGAACACAGGCGCGCACACAATCCGGATTGAGAATCGTCCGCACCATCACGCGATGTTCTTTTTCCAAAAACTTCACCAACTTGTCATGACTTGCCCCAGATTTTCGCAGATTTTCATTAAGCTGAAACGAGACTAACCCCGCTTCCGGTGGAGTCGCTTTTAAACAAATAATATCCGGTAACTCTCGAAGTTTTGTCCAGAGTTGATGACTTAAGACTTGGATGCGATCGTAGCGCGCTTCCGGGGTTCCCATGCCATGATGAAAGGCGATCGCCTTTCGTAATCCCGCTAATAACGGATAAGCGGAAGTTGCCACCTCAAACCGCCGTCCATCGGGTTTAAATCCTACCCAGTCCCCAGTAGAATTCATGGCAATACTGCGCCAACCCATAAAAGTGGGATGGAGGGTTTCAGCGGCATCAGGACTGACATATAATCCGCCTAATCCTTCCGGTCCACACCACCACTTATGGCCGGTAAAGGCATAATAATCAACCCCAATTTCAGTTAAATTTAAAGGTAAAACGCCTACAGATTGTGCGGCATCTACAAGAACTCTAATTTTTTTGTAATGGCTAGATTTTGGGTTGAATTCATGGCAGACTTTAACAATGTCGGTGAGGGGTAAAACTTGGCCGGTATTCCAGAGGATATGACTGAGAACGACTAAGCGAGTATTGGGGTGAAGATGGGAGGCGATCGCCAAAGTGGGATTCCCCTCATTTAAAGTTTCCATCAAGGGACAAATGGAAACTTGTAAATCAAACCGACGGGCGATTTCATCCACGGCAGCGACAATTCCGGGATGTTCGCAGTCGCCGATTAAGATGCGATCGCCGGGTTGCCAATCCAGACCCCAGAGAGGAATATTGCATCCAATGGAGACATTTTCGGTGAGGGTAATCGTATTTGCAGTGACCCCGAGTTCCGAGGCGATCGCCTCTCTTGTGGCGGCGATTTCTTCATTAACCCACAGTCCCGTTTCTCCGCTAAAAGGTCCTTTCTCTTGAATGGAGTGATAGGATTGAAACAAGGCGGTTAATGCCGATTCCGGCATCGGTCCTTGTCCACCATAGTTAAAATAGGCTTTATTTTTTAAAGCGGGAAATTGCTGGCGATCGGTCTGGTGCATAGGGATTTACCTCATATTTTAATCAGTTTTAAACGATGAATTCGCATTAAAAACAAAACCTGCATAAATCAGGCTAAACCTAGAATTAATTCTACCACAAAATAGTTCATTATTTTGTGGATAAATTGAACAGTAGTGATTTTACAAACCCGAGGTAATCATGGGTGATGTTGAGGTGACTGATAAAGGAGAAATCAATGGGGATTGAGATATTTTTGGGCGGCTAACTTCTCCAGAATGGTCTGGAGTACCGTCACTTTAACCGGCTTAGTAATGTACTCATCCATCCCCGCTTCTAAACATTTCTGGCGATCGCCTTCCATTGCACCTGCCGTCATTGCCACAATCCGGGGGCGCTGGCTGGGGTCCCACTCCTGGCAAATCTGGCGAGTCGCTTCTAATCCATCCATTTCCGGCATTTGAACATCCATCAACACCACATCATAAGGATGCTGATGCAATGCCGCTAAAGCTTCTAATCCGTTATTAGCAACATCAGCATGATATCCCATTTGGGATAAAATTTTGAGGGCAACTTTTTGATTAATGCGATTATCCTCAGCCAGGAGAATTCGCAAAGGAAATCGTTCTGCCAGTTCGGGGTCAATCTGAGGCAGAGAAGGGGACTGGGCAGAAATAATCGTCTTCTTTTTGGCAATTACATTCATCAATACTTCATACAAATGAGCCGATTTAATGGGTTTTGTAAAACAGCCGGAAAAATCGGGACTAGAATTATTCAGAGATTGACCCATTGAAGTCAATAAAATCAGGGGAAGCGTTTGGGGGTCTCGCAACTTGTGCAACTCGGACCCCAGAGTAATCCCATCCATTTCGGGCATCTGCATATCCAGAATTGCCAAATCAAACGATTCCCCCCGATTCAGGGAGGCGATCGCCTCCGATGGCGAATTCACCGCCACGGGAATCATGCCCCACTTCTGAGTCTGTCGGATTAAAATTTGGCGATTGATCTCATAATCATCAACAATTAATAACCGCTTCCCCTCTAACTGAGCTTCAATTCCCGTTTCATAAGCGGGCAAGGGCCGGGAATCTTTGGCCACAATAATTGTAAAATAGAAAGTCGAACCCTCCCCGACTGTACTGTCTACCCACATCCTTCCCCCCATGAGTTCGCACAACCGTTTGCTAATCACTAATCCTAACCCCGTCCCTCCATATTTTCGGGTAGTGGAGGCATCAATTTGAGAAAAAGAGCGAAACAGTTGATTCAGATTTTCTGTCGGAATTCCAATCCCTGTATCCATGACAGAAAATTTGATTTCAAAATAAGTCTGATTCGGTTCAACTCTCCCGACTTCAGTTTCTAGATTAGCGTTGGAAAATAGGTGGTAAACAGGTGACCAATTGCCGATATCCTCAGCTTCAACTACCACTCTAACTTCCCCTGTTTCCGTAAATTTGACCGCATTGGTGAGAAGATTCGCTAAAATTTGGCGCAAGCGGGTGACATCGCCGATAATGGGAATGGGAGTCTGTTCATCCATCAGATAACCCAATTCTAGTCGCTTTTCAGCGGCTTTAGCGGCCACGAGAACCAGACTATCTTCCACTGCCTCACGCAGGTCAAAAGGAGTCTGTTCTAGGGATAACTTACCCGCTTCAATTTTAGACAGATCTAGAATATCATTGATAATCGTCAATAACGCCTCACTACTGGTGCGAATGGTTTCTACAAAATCTCGTTGATTCGGGTTGAGTTCTGTATCGATTAATAGCCCAGTCATGCCAATGACGGCATTCATCGGCGTCCGAATTTCATGACTCATATTGGCCAAAAACTCAGATTTTAATTGCGTCGCCGATTGTGCCTCCCGCAGGGCCAAATCAAGTTCTATGTTATTTTCTTCCAGTTGAGCCGCAATTCGAGAGGTTTCCTGCTGAGACTTGATGATTTCGTGGATATAGGTCTTAATATGCTGAACCGAGGGAAGAAAGATAAATAAAACTTCTAGCAACATGACGAATAAGCCGAGAGTTAAAAACACCCTCTCTAAACGGATCAAATTTTGAACCCGCTGAAGGGCTTGTTTTTCATACTCGGAGACAATCGCATCCATCGCCAAGAAAAATGACTTTTCATTGGCTAGAATTTGTTGAGAAAAGGGCAAAATAGCCTCTCGATCAACCGGGTTTTCTGGTTCCGTGACAACGGAGAGTAAACCGATCGCACCTTGTCGAATCGCTTGATAGGAGGGTTCGAGTTCGTCCAACATTTGGTAAATTTGAGGGTTGTTCTGTTGAGGCAACCCGATTGCCGGATCCCCATATTTTAACCCGAGATGGGACTGGGAAAATAGGTTCACGGCATCTTGCAGTTCTTGGATTCGGGCTTGGCGATCGCCCTGGGGGGGAGATTCCAGCCAGATCAGTGCGGATTTAGTCAGTTGTTGGCTCAAGGCTCTTTGGCGTCCGGCAAGATTGATCACTCTAGAATCCGTAGTAATGACTATAAGCGATCGCTGTCGGATGAATTCGCTGCCCAGAGAGAGGATAGCGAGGACGCTAAGGGCGACCATATACAGTCCGCTCAGGCGGCGCGTTGGAGAGTGTCTCAAAGAGATAGAAGGCATAGAACTGTTAGCGAATGAGCTTGTAGATTCTGTTCGAGTCTGATGGGAGAATTTAATAATTTTTATCTCCAGTGTTACATAAATTTTAATGATAAATTCTTTATAATTAAATCAAACTTTCATAAAAATTCTATCAATTTAATGTTCTCTCCCTTTGGATTCTGTTGATTTGATGATCCATTTCTTCCCGACGGAGCACCCCACAGCAGGGGGGCCACCTTGGACCGCTACGGATTTTGTCGATCGCCCCTACCTCGGGATCCTGACGCGATCGCCACCTTGTTCCTTCACCTGAGTATTCTCCCCGACTGATTCTTGGTATGTTAAAGATATGCTGCTAACTGACAACCTTTTTTTTGATTACCAACGCTGTGCGCGCCTGTCATTCCTCAACCTGTATGGAAATGGCACTCATCGAGAACCGGCGAGTGATTTTGCCACCAAACTGAAACGGGATAGCGAAGTTTACCGACAAGGCGTATTGGCAGAATACCCCGCACAACGCCCGAATTATCCCTACGGAGACTCGGTGAAGGGTGCCGAGGCAACTGTGGCGTTAATGAAACAGGGTGTCGATCGCATTGATCACGGCGTTTTGATGACTCCAGGGCCCCAAGGGGTTACCCTGATGAGTCGTCCTGATTTATTAATCCGCAAACCAGGGGCCTCAGTCTATGGGAATTGGTCCTATATTCCCGTGGATATTCGCTTCAGTAAACGTCCGAAGGCTCCACATCAAATTATGGCAGCATTTAACGCCCTAGTGCTGGCGGGGGTCCAGGGTGCTTGGCCCCAGGACGCCTGGTTAGTTTGCCGTGAAAAAGGCGAATATTGGGTGAATTTAGAGAAATATGTCCCTCAAATGCAAGAACTGTTAGACTCTTGCATTAAAATGCTGACCAGTCGCCAGGAACCGGAAGTCTTTATGGCAAGACATCCTTGCAGTATGTGTCATTGGCAGAGTGATTGTTATGCGATCGCCCAGGAAACCCAGCATCTCTCCCTCCTGCCTGGAGTAACCCCCATTCGTTATCAACAGTTAAAACAACTGAATTTGACCCAATTAGAATCCCTCGCCCAGGCGGATTTACTAACGCTAGCCGAAGGTCTGGTGGAAGTTTGTAATAATCAATATGAACCCGAAACCCTCGCCCGCGATCTGATCATACAAGCCAAGGCGACCCTAAATAATCAACCCATTGCTTTACCCCAAAAATTGCCCCTTGCTCCTAAGTTTCTTCCGGTGTCTCCCGTTGAACTCTATTTTGATATTGAAGCGCAACCGGAATTAGACCTGGATTTTCTGCTGGGTGTATTAGTCGTCGATCGCCGCAATCTCGCCCCAGGAGAAGCCCCAACCCAGAAATTTCATGCCTTTTTAGCCGAAAGTCCCGACGAAGAATGCCAAATTTGGGAGCAGTTTTTGGAATTAATCTGGACCTATCCCATTGCTCCCATTTTTCATTTTTGTGACTATGAAATCCAAACCCTCAAAAAACTGGCCCGCCGCTATCATACCCCTGCGCACCGATGGAAAGTGATTCTGAATCGGTTTGTGGATATTCATAAATTAGTCACTCAATCTGTAGTCATGCCCGTGGAAAATTATGCCCTCAAGTCGATTGCGCGGTATCTCGGATTTGAGTGGGATAATGCATTAGCCTCCGGTGCTCAATGTGTGGTGTGGTACGATCGCTGGTTAGAAACCGGCGATCGGCATTATCTGGATTTGATTTTAACCTATAACGAAGATGACTGCATTGCTACGTTTGTCGTCAAAGATTGGTTATTTAAATTCTCTCAAAATTGTTCCTAACTTTAAGGTTTAAATTGGCTATTCATTCAACCTCTAAATAAAAAATACGGGTGATTATTGCATTTTAATTAATTTATATAACCCCCAACTCTCAGAAAACACATCAAATCAAACCGCTATGCTTTTCGGTAAAATCAATCCTATTTTATGGATCACCTTGGGATTATCCTGTACTTTTGGCATGGGTTGTCAACCGCAAACCATTCCAGAAACCTTCAATGGTCCTGCCACTTCCCCAACGGCTAATTCTGCCTCGGAGATTACTGCTGAGATTGAATATTTAGGAGAATTAAAAATCCCCACTGGATTTATTTTTAAGGATACCCAACTCGGGGGACTCTCAGGAATCACCTACGATTCTGAGCGAAATCTGTATTATGCCTTATCCGACGATCGCGCTATCCAAGGACCCGCCAGATTTTATACCCTAGAAATAGACTTGAATCCTCTGGTAGTTAACCCCATTGGCATTACCCCTTTGGTGGATCAAAACAGTCGTCCTTTTCCGCCTTACAGTGTAGACCCCGAAGGGATTGCCTTAACCCGTCGCGATACCCTATTTATTTCCTCCGAGGGAGATGTGGAACGAGATGTCCAACCCTTCATCAAGGAATTTTCCCTCGAAGGAAAAGAACTGCAATCTCTCCCCATTTCCGATAAATTTCGCGATCAAAATGGTCGAGGAATTCGCAACAATTTGGCTTTTGAAAGTCTGACATTAAGCCCCAGTGAGCAATTCCTCTACACCGCACCAGAAAGTGCTTTAGTTCAAGATGGAGAACCTGCAAATCTGGAAAAAGGAACTCCTATCCGCATTTTGCAATATGATTTAACCACCGGACAACCTGTCCAGGAATTTTACTACCTCACCGAACGAGTGCTGACTGAACCCAACTCTCCCGATGGATTTATGATGCATGGATTAGTCGAATTACTGGCTTGGAATGACAGAAAATTGCTCAGTTTAGAACGGAGCTTTACAGAAGATGTGGGCCTAACGGTTTTATTATATGAAGTTTCTCTGGAAGGTGCAACCGATATTCAGCAAATCGAGAGTTTAAAAGATGTTGATATTCAAAACATCCAACCGACTCAAAAACGCCTATTGCTGGACTTGCGAACTTTAGAGATTCCCCTGGATAACTTAGAAGGAATGACCTTTGGTCCAGAATTGCCCGATGGACGACGTTCTTTAATTTTAGTCAGCGATAATAATTTTAATCCCTTGCAAGTGACGCAGTTTTTACTTTTTGCCCTTACCCTAGAGGAGTAAAGGCGACTCCTGGACAATCTGGGGATAAATATTCGATAATAAAGACAGCAATTTCCCAGAGCAATTCATGGAGAATCACATCATGAGTAGACAACCCTCGGTGGGAAAAACCAACAGCAGAACGGACCAACAACTCCTTCCTTTAGAGAATGGCGATCGCCTCACTCGTCCTGAATTTGAGCGCCGCTATCACGCCATGCCGAATTGCAAAAAAGCTGAACTCATCGAAGGAGTCGTTTATATGCCATCCCCCGTCCGTTCTAAAAGTCACGGTTTACCCCATGCGGCAATCATGGCATGGTTAAGCAATTACTGGCTGGCAACGCCAGGGACAGAACTGAATGATAACACCACCGTGCGTCTCGATTTAGACAATGAACCCCAACCGGATGCACTGTTAAGAATTGAGACTGGGGGCACTTCCGCGATCGCAGAGGATGATTATGTTGAAGGTCCACCGGAATTTATAGCAGAAATCGCCGCCTCAACTGCTACCTACGATTTACATGATAAAAAACAAGTCTACCGTCGTAACGGAGTGCAAGAGTATCTGGTGTGGCGCGTGTCTCAAACTCAACTGGATTGGTTCCGACTCACGGAAGGCGAATATATCCCCATTGAACCGGACGAAAATGGAGTGTTGCGGAGTCTAGTTTTTCCTGGGTTATGGTTAGACTATTCCAAATTATTATCGGGAGATTTTTCTGGCGTCCTGGCAGTTTTGCAAGAGGGATTGAATTCACCGGAACACGCGCAGCTTGTCAAGCAATTATCGGTTAAATAGCCTTTAATATGGCAGAAAAAGACGCGACAAACCCCAAACCTAAATTAGCCGATATCCGTACCTTATCACTGTGGGAAACGCTATAATTTCCCAGAGTAATTCATGGAGAATCACATCATGAGTAGACCAACTTCGGTGGGAAAACCCAATAGCAGAACGGAACAACAACTCCTTCCTTTAGAGAATGGCGATCGCCTGACTCGTTCTGAATTTGAGCGCCGCTATCACGCCATGCCGAATTGCAAAAAAGCTGAACTCATCGAAGGAGTCGTTTATATGCCATCCCCCGTCCGTTCTAAAAGTCACGGTTTACCCCATGCGGCAATCATGGCATGGTTAAGCAATTACTGGCTGGCAACGCCAGGGACAGAACTGAATGATAACACCACCGTGCGTCTCGATTTAGACAATGAACCCCAACCGGATGCACTGTTAAGAATTGAGACTGGGGGCACTTCCGCGATCGCAGAGGATGATTATGTTGAAGGTCCACCGGAATTTATAGCAGAAATCGCCGCCTCAACTGCTACCTACGATTTACATGATAAAAAACAAGTCTACCGTCGTAACGGAGTGCAAGAGTATCTGGTGTGGCGCGTGTCTCAAACTCAACTGGATTGGTTCCGACTCACGGAAGGCGAATATATCCCCATTGAACCGGACGAAAATGGAGTGTTGCGGAGTCTAGTTTTTCCTGGGTTATGGTTAGACTATTCCAAATTATTATTGGGAGATTTTTCGGGCGTTCTGGCAGTTTTACAAGCTGGATTGAATTCACCG
>CAYUEH010000211.1:0-4154 GCA_964442465.1 uncultured Laspinema sp.
CCCTACTTATTATGCCGATCCTGCTCGCGATCGGGAAGAAGTAGCAGGTCGCTCCACCTCAACTTCTCGCTAAACCTAGAAAAATCTGGGAATTTTTGCCTAAGTTTTAATCAAGTTATCAATGCGGTAGCATCGGGTCTGATGTTACTGCATTTTGTTTCTGGAGGGGACTGGTCCACCGGGTTTCATCTGAACCCAGATACCGGCTTTCTGATTTCAACTCTAGATTTTAACTGACCGGATTGTTCCGCAACCCAAATTGAATCAATCCGGTTTTCAACGGGCCAAAAATGGCAGGGTTTAGAAGAACATTCTTGCTCCCGAATCGGGCTGGTCAAGACATAATAAAAAGGCTCCCTAGGATTAGAGAGCCTTTTTGTATAGGATTAGGGAGTTATTGCCGGGAACAATCCCCTAAGTTGTTGGCATTTTATACTTAGAGCGCCGAGGCTTTGGCAACAATGTTATCCACTGTATATCCAAACCGCTCCAAAGCTACATTACCCGGAGAGGAAGCACCGAAGCGATCGACACTGATCGAGGAACCTTGGTCGCCGAAGTAACGGTGCCAGCCATAGCTAGAACCGGCTTCTACCACCAGGCGTTTCTTGACGGCTTTAGGAAGCACAGATTCGCGATAGGCTTCGTCTTGTTCGTCGAACAGTTCGCAGCTCGGCATGGAGACGACACGGACTTTCTTCCCTTGTCCACGGAGCTTTTCAGCCGCTTCGGCGCAGAGGTAGAGTTCGCCGCCAGTACCAATCAAGATGATGTCGGGAGTCCCTTCGCTGTCGGAGATCGTGTAACCGCCTTTGGCAACCCCTTCAATAGAGGTTCCTTCCAGGTTGGGCAGGTTTTGGCGAGACAGGGCCAACAGGGAGGGGTAGGGATGATCTGCACCAATGCCTTTGGCTTTTTCTACGGCGACTTTGTAGGCACCGGAGGTTTCATTTCCATCTGCCGGACGCAGCACAATCAAGTCAGGAATGGCGCGTAGAGAGGGGATATGTTCGATGGGTTGGTGAGTCGGGCCATCTTCACCCAAGGCGATGGAGTCGTGGGTCATGACCCAGATTACCCCAGCTTGAGAGAGGGCGGACAGACGAATGGCACCGCGCATATAGTCGGTAAACACCAAGAAGGTGGCACCGTAGGAGATTAAACCGGAACCATGCAGGGCGATACCGTTGCAAATTGCGCCCATGCCATGTTCGCGGACGCCGAAGCGGACGTTGCGGTTTTCGTAGGCACCTTTTTGGAAATCTTTGGAAGATTTCAGTAAGGTTTTGTTGGAGGGGGCTAAGTCAGCAGAACCGCCGATCAAGTCGGGGAGGACGCCAGCGATCGCATTCAAGCAGACACCGGATTGGTTCCGGGTGGCATCGGCTTTATCACCGGGTTTGAAGGTGGGGAGGGCTTTTTCCCAACCATCGGGGAGTTTACCGCTCATCATCCGTTCTAAAACGGCAGCTTCTTCGGAATACTCGGCTTTGTAGCGAGTCCAGAGGCTGTTCCATTCTTCTTCATATTTGGCACCGCGATCGACGGCTTTGCGGAAGTGGCTGAGGGCATCTTCCGGCACTTCAAACGGGCCATAGTTCCAGCCGAGGTGGTCGCGGGTGGCTTGGACTTCGGAAGCACCCAGGGCTGCACCGTGGACATCATGGCTGTTGGCTTTGTTGGGAGAACCGAAGCCGATGGTGGTGGTGACTTTGATTAAGGTGGGCTTGTCGGTGACTTTTTTGGCTTCTTCGATCGCCTTGGCAATGGCATCCAGGTCGGTATTACCGTTTTCGACGTGGAGGACGTGCCAGTTGTAGGATTCAAAGCGCTTGCTGACATCTTCGGTAAAGGAGATGTCGGTGGAACCATCAATGGAGATGTGGTTGTCGTCGTAGAAGGCGATCAGTTTACCGAGTCCCCAGTGACCGGCTAAAGAGCAGGCTTCACCGGAAATCCCTTCCATGTTGCAGCCATCACCAAGGATAACGTAGGTGTAATGGTCAACGATGGTGAGGTCGGGTTTGTTAAATTTGGCGGCGAGGTGGGCTTCAGCCAGGGCCAAACCGACCGCATTGGCAATTCCTTGGCCGAGGGGTCCGGTGGTGACTTCCACGCCTTCAGTTTGGAAGTTTTCGGGGTGACCCGGGGTTTTGGATTCCCACTGACGGAATTGTTTGAGGTCCTCTAACTCTAAGCCTCTGTAGCCGGTGAGATAAAGCAGGGCGTACTGGAGCATACAGCCATGTCCAGCAGAGAGGACGAAGCGATCGCGGTTGAACCACTTGGGGTTTTTGGGGTTAAACCGCATGAATTTATCCCAGAGGACGAACGCCATTGGCGCTGCACCCATTGGTAAACCGGGGTGACCTGAGTTGGCTTTTTCTACTGCATCGATCGCTAAAAAGCGGATGCTGTTGATGCAGAGTTCTTCGAGAGATTGTTTGGTAGGAGCAGATACGGCCATAGTTTCTTTTGTGTAAATGAGGGTCTTTTGTCTAAGGTTGGTCTGGTAATGCAGGGCGATTTAGGGTTATGAGCGAAAGTTAACCCGTCGCGATCGCCTCAAACAGGTAATCCCATGATCCCATTACCCGGATCGATGGGCAAGGGTCAAGTGACAAGGAGTTAATTTAGAGAATGAAACCCGCTATCTGTGGGCTTAACCGTTCAGGTGAAACTCAAAAACAAACTTCATCCGGCAACCTTGTCACCTTAAACCCTTTAGTGGTATTTGGCAAAGGCTAGGGTGACGTTATGTCCCCCAAACCCAAAGGAATTGGAGAGTGCGACATTCACCGGACAATCCCGGCTGTGATGCGGCACATAATCCAGGTCACACTCCGGATCTGGATTTTCTAGGTTAATGGTTGGTGGCACTTGATCATGGGCAACTGCCATGACCGTTGCTACTGCTTCAATGCCGCCCGAGCCACCTAGCAAATGCCCGGTCATTGACTTTGTAGAGCTGACTGCTATCTTGTAAGCATGGTCTCCCAAAGCGTTTTTAATCGCGGTGGTTTCGGTCTTATCGTTGGCAGCGGTACTGGTGCCGTGAGCATTGATGTAGCTCACCTGTTCCGGGGTGATTCCGGCATCTTTCATCGCCAGTAACATCGCTCTTGTGGCCCCTGCGCCACCGGGGACCGGGGAGGTAATATGATAGGCATCACAGGTCATGGCAT
The DNA here is from genome assembly GCA_964442465.1 of uncultured Laspinema sp. Lineage (GTDB taxonomy): Bacteria > Cyanobacteriota > Cyanobacteriia > Cyanobacteriales > Laspinemataceae > Laspinema. The sequence continues at coordinate 3,186 of CAYUEH010000211.1, forward strand.
AGCCTACCATTTCGGCGTAAATTTTTGCCCCTCTTGCTAGAGCGTGTTCCAGTTCTTCCAGCAGTAAAATGCCCGCCCCTTCGCCCATGACAAATCCATCGCGATCGCGATCGAAGGGACGGCAGGCATGAAGCGGATCATCATTCCGGGTGGAAACCGCCCGCGCTGCTGCAAACCCAGCAACGGATAGCGGTGTCACTGCCGCTTCGGTTCCGCCACAAATCATTGCTTGAGCATATCCGCCTTGGATGAGGCGAAAGGCATCTCCTACAGCATTGGACCCCGCTGCACAAGCCGTTACGACACAAGAGTTTGGCCCCTTGGCTCCGGTATGAATAGCCGTCAGTCCTGCCGCCATGTTGGCGATCATCATCGGGACCATGAATGGACTGCATCGGTCCGGTCCGCGATTAAGGTAGATCGTTTGCTGATCTTCCATTACCTTGATGCCACCGATGCCATTACCGATGACAATCCCCACCTGCTCGGCGCTGAGTTCATTAATCTCGAAACTCCCGTCGGCGATCGCTTGCTTACTCGCGGCGATCGCAAACTGAGCAAATCGATCCATGCGCTTGGCTTCTTTTTTTTCCAAGTAGTCATGGGGGTTAAATCCCTTCACCTCACCGGCAATCCGGCAGGAATGACTCGACGGATCGAATAGGGTAATGGGACCAATGCCATTCCGTCCGCTCAACAACCCTTCCCAATATTCCTGTAAGGTATTGCCGATGGGCGTAACCGCACCGAGCCCCGTAACAACAACTCGTTTTCGTTCTAAGCTGGTCATGATTGCTGTATCTCTTGCTGCCACACCAAACACGCAGAATCCAGGTGAAAGCAGTCGGCTTTATGCTTTTGCTGCAACTTGGCTCTCGATGTAATTCACTGCCTCTTGGACGGTGGTGATTTTTTCTGCTGCTTCGTCAGGAATTTCAATATCAAACGCTTCTTCTAATGCCATCACCA
>CAYUEH010000211.1:4254-5657 GCA_964442465.1 uncultured Laspinema sp.
TTTGTCCTTTGTCCTTTGGATTGTTCAATACTGACCGACCCAGGGAAGAGGACCAATGACCAAGGACCAATGACCAAGGACATAAGACCAAGGACCAAGGACCAATGACATAAGACCAATGACCAAGGACAAATCTAAAATTAAGCTGCTATTAAGAAAGGACAGTGCAGCGCCCCACGTCACATCATAATAATAGAAGAAGCGATCGCCTTGAGTTCACTTGCGGCGATCGCCTCCTACCGTCCTCTCAACTGTGCCACTGCCATGCCATCAGTTACCCTCAAATACGCTTACTTCCCCGGTTGTGTTGCTCAAGGCGCTTGCGGCGAACTCTATCAATCCACGGCAGCCTTAACCAAAGCCCTCGGTATCGAACTGCTGGAACTCAAAAAAGCCTCCTGCTGCGGTTCCGGCACCTTCAAAGAAGATTCCCGCCTCCTAGAAGATACGGTCAACGCCCGCAATATTGCCCTCGCCGAACAACTCAACCTCCCCTTACTCACCCATTGCAGCACTTGTCAAGGGGTCATCGGTCATGTGGATGAGCGTCTCAAAGATTTCCAAACCTCGGACCCCGCCTATCTCAACCAAATTAATGGGTTACTGGAAAAACAAAATTGTTCTCCCTACCAAGGCACCACGGAAGTCAAACATCTATTATGGGCCTTAGTCACCGATTATGGACTCGATGAACTCCAAAAACGAGTGACGCGCAAGCTCAGTGGACTCAAATGTGCGGCATTCTATGGCTGCTATCTGCTGCGCGCTCAAAAAAGCATCCCGTATGATGACCCCTACCAACCGGAATCGATGGAGAATGTCTTTCGGACGGTGGGGGCCACTCCCATCTATTATCCAGGACGCACCCAATGCTGTGGTTGGCCCCTATCCAGCTATGCGACAGACCAAGCGTTCCAAATGGCAGGGAACCACCTAGATGAGGCGATCGCGGCAGGTGCCGATTGTTTAGTCACCCCCTGTCCCCTCTGTCACCTCAATTTAGACTCCCGTCAACCGGAGGTGGCTAAATTCATGGGGCATAAATTAGATCTCCCGGTCCTCCATCTCCCCCAATTAGTCGCCTTAGCCTTAGGCATCCCCCCCAAAGCACTGGGGTTAGATCGTCACGTAGTCTCTACGCGACCCGTTTTAGAAAAATTGGGACTATAAAACTCATCCGATGTTCGTAGTAACCACTTCAGGCGTTATCCGATGTTCGTAGTAACCACTTCAGGCGTTATCCGGTGTTCGTAGTAACGACTTCAGTCGTTATCCGGTGTTTGTAGTAACGACTTCAGGCGTTATCCGGTGTTCGTAGTAACGACTTCAGTCGTTATCCGGTGTTTGTAGTAACGACTTCAGTCGTTATCCGGTGTTTGTAGTAACGACTTCAGTCGTTATCC
>CAYUEH010000211.1:5757-8592 GCA_964442465.1 uncultured Laspinema sp.
ACTACGAACTGAAGAGGGAACGACTGAAGTCGTTACTACGAACTGAAGAGGGAACGACTGAAGTCGTTACTACGAACTGAAGAGGGAACGACTGAAGTCGTTACTACGAACGGGGGAATGGATTGAGCGACCTTGATGGCAGGTCCCTCAGAACTTGTAAAGATTTATTACAAAATGATGAGCTTAGGCGGGCTGGAAACCGCTTAAGCCCGATCGCCACCCTTCCCCTCTAGTAAAAGGACCGGGCAATATATTACGATCTTTTAAGTTCTCGCTCCTTTTCTGAGAGGAGTAGGTAGGACTACGATAAACTAAGCCAAGATTTCGACAGCTTTAACCGTTACTCTAGCGGTTAAAGCGGCTATTACCAGATCCAAAAATTTGTTGAGAACACGTTGGGAGCTTATAATCCATGTCTCATGCCGTAAAAATCTATGACACCTGCATCGGTTGCACACAATGCGTTCGGGCTTGTCCCTTAGACGTTCTGGAGATGGTCCCCTGGGATGGCTGTAAAGCTGGTCAGATTGCCTCTTCTCCCCGGACTGAAGACTGTGTAGGTTGCAAGCGTTGCGAAACTGCCTGTCCGACCGACTTTTTGAGCATCCGAGTCTATCTCGGCGCTGAAACGACTCGCAGTATGGGTCTGGCTTACTAGAGATAAATGATTTCAAGGCACTTTTGAACTAAAAGTGCTTTTAAAACATTTAGAGTTGAAATAGAAAGAGGGAGCCTTGGGCCCCTCTTTTTTCGCGTCCCTGTGCTTGAGGCCAGGGGAACTCATTTCCGGAATCCGAGACTAGACAGGGGAAGAGACTATCAACTTGCTGTAGGGTTTATTTGCATCCCCGATCGCACTGTCGATTTCTGCTCATACCGGGCGATCGCCACTTGAGACGTTAGGAAACTATAAAGGGATGCAATTATAGCAGAAACAGCACGGAAAAACTAAAATTCTATCCATTGCACCGTATCGAGAGGAGTTAACGGATAAATGTGCGGAATTGTTGGCTATATTGGCACTCAAGCGGCGAACGAAGTTTTACTCGCCGGATTGGAAAAACTAGAATATCGCGGTTATGACTCAGCAGGGGTGGCCACGATTTGGGACGGAAAACTCAACTGTGTCCGCGCAAAAGGCAAACTCCACAACCTACGAGAAAAAATCCAAGGCATCGACAATCCCGCGCAAATCGGGATCGGACATACCCGTTGGGCGACTCACGGTAAACCGGAGGAATACAACGCCCATCCCCACATGGACACCCACGGCAAGGTGGCGGTGGTCCAAAATGGGATTATTGAAAATTATCGGGAGTTGCGCGAGGAACTCAAGGGTAGAGGTCATGAATTTCGGTCCGATACGGATACGGAGGTCATTCCTCATTTAATTGCGGAGTTTATGATGGAACCGATGGTGGATGCACCGGGGTTTATGCCGTTAATCTCCCAGTTTTTTGAGGCGGTACGCAAGGCGGTGAATAAGTTAGAAGGGGCATTTGCGATCGCCGTGATTTGTGCTGACTACCCCGATGAACTGATTGTGGCCCGACAGCAGGCCCCTTTAGTGGTGGGATTTGGTCAGGGAGAATTTTTCTGTGCCTCGGATACTCCGGCGATCGTGCCCTATACCCGGGCGGTTTTGTCTTTGGAAAATGAGGAAATGGCGCGGTTGACGCCGTTAGGGGTGGAGGTTTATAACTTTGCAGGCGATCGGCTCAAAAAAACTCCCCGAGTCCTCAACTTGAACCCGGTCCTGGTGGAAAAACAAGGATTCCGCCATTTCATGCACAAGGAGATCTACGAACAACCGGCAGTGGTCCGCACTTGTTTGGAAGCCTATTTTAACCGGGAGTGGCAACCGGGGGATAATCAAGTTGCGCCCATTAATTTGGGGATTAATCTGGAACTGTACCAGGATTTGCAACAGATTGAAATCCTTGCTTGTGGGACCAGTTGGCACGCCGGGTTAGTTGGGAAATACTTGCTAGAACAGTTGGCGGGAATTCCCACTTCGGTCAACTATGCCTCAGAATATCGCTATGCACCGGCCCCCTTGCGCCCCTACACCCTGGCAGTCGGCATCAGTCAGTCGGGAGAAACGGCGGATACTCTGGCGGCCCTAGCAATGGAAAACCAGCGCCGAACTGGACTTTCTGCTGCCTATCAAGCGCGCTTGTTGGGGATTACCAATCGTCCCGAGTCTTCCTTGGGGAATCTGGTAGCGGACATTATTAATACCCATGCCGGAATTGAAATTGGGGTGGCGGCAACGAAGACCTTTGTGGCGCAGTTGATGGCATTTTATAGTTTAGCCTTAGACTTAGCCTATCAACGCAAAACCCTCCCAGAAGCGCGCATCGAGGAAATTATCCAAGGATTGCGCCAACTTCCGGCACAAATTGAACAGGTGCTGAGTTCTCAAGAGGGTAGTATTGAGGAGTTGGCCCATGAATTTGCGGAGACTCAGGATTTTATCTTCTTAGGACGAGGGATTAATTTCCCGATCGCCTTGGAAGGGGCGTTAAAACTGAAGGAAATCAGCTATATCCATGCGGAAGGATATCCGGCAGGGGAGATGAAACATGGACCGATCGCCCTGTTGGATGCGAAAGTGCCGGTAGTGGCGATCGCCATGCCGGGCACCGTCTACGAGAAAGTGATTTCCAACGCCCAAGAAGCAAAAGCGCGGGATGCCCGCCTAATTGGGGTCACGCCGCAAAATGGGTTTGACGCAGCAGAGATTTTTAACGATGTCTTACAAGTGCCGGTTGTAGACGAGTTACTCTCACCTATTTTAGCGGTCATCCCGTTACAGTTACTCGCCTATCACAT
>CAYUEH010000212.1:0-1553 GCA_964442465.1 uncultured Laspinema sp.
CCATCCAGAAAAAGTTCCCGATGTTTATTCATTTCTTCCGGTTTCTTTTTCCCCATTGCGCGGCGTAATAAATCCGCTTGACCCAAGGAATATCCTCCTAAATCCTGGGCGACTTTCATAATTTGCTCTTGATAGCAATTATGAGTAACCACGCCCTCGGCTAGAAAATAGGGCGAGGATTGGTCTTCCATTTGGAGGTCAAAACATTCGGCAACCCCTGCCTCTTCTACTGCCATAACATACACATAGCGGGCATCTTGCAGATAGGTTTCTGCGTAAAGATGGTGATAAAATTCGTCCCAGCGGTCTAATTTTTGTTTGTATTGGGATGCTTTGGGTTTAAACAGTGGGGCATTTTGGAGGGCTGTGTTAATCGCCTGCCTGGTTTTGGAATCGGTAGTGGCGATCGCCTCGGTGAGCAATTCGCTAAACCGATTGGCAGCGACTGCCAAATAATTATCAACAATCCCTTCATCCAGTTTTGCCGGAAGTTGAGATTTGCCTAACCGGGATTTAAACCGAGTGCGATCGAGGACATAAACGTAATTGTCCAACACCGCATAAGAGATTTTTAGGCTGCCTAACAATAACCCCACTTGTTGCAATAACTGGGGAGAGGAACTGCGGAAATATAATAAGGTGGGATGATAGCAGCCATCGCTATCCCATAAACCGCGTAACAAATCGAGGCGATCGCCTTCGCAATAATCCAACACATCTGCCGGTAAATGTTTCTGTTGCGATTTCACCTTCCAACTCCGTCCACCATACAACCCATCCATAAATTGGGTTAACGGAGTCGGTTTCGGTTGTGTCTTGAATTTAGAGTAAGCGTACCAGCATCGCGTATTAAAATAATATTTCGGTTCCCCTCCCCAGGTTGACCCGATTAGATTGGCCACATACTGGGCAGTTTCTTCTGTGGAACAAGCAATATTTGGGGTCGATGACACCAGATTGCCATCGCCAATGAATAATCCTAACAGATAGGCTTCATTGGGATGAAGCTGTTTGGAATTGTTAGAAATCGGCCACTGTTCATAGAGAACTGAACTATAAATATGAGCATTTTTCAATCCTCCGGGTCCAGCTTTCAATTCCCACGCTTCCTTATCTCCTTCTGGCGTTAAAAATCGGTGGGATTTACTGGTATAAATCACCGTCCCGCTAGAGAGGGTAATTTTGAGGATTTCTTTGGACCCACTGTGCCATTGGTTGGCAACTTTAGCTTTCCAAACTTGATGACCATTGGAGGTCAATACCCAGTCTCCGGGTTGAATGTCTTCGATCGCCACCGTAGACCCATCCGGTTTATTAATCTGTGTCCCTTTCGGTAAACATAAAATCCCGTAGGTTTCATTCAGAATCGTTTCTAACATGGGATGTTCATATTGAATCGCTTCCCGTCCATGTTTGCGATCGATAAATTTGGGAATCAGTCCCGCATCCAACGGACCCGGACGATACAAAGCCAAAATTGAAGAAATATCTTCCAAACTGGAAGGTTTCAATTCTTGCACAATTTGTTTCATCCCCGAGGATTCTAATTGAAA
>CAYUEH010000212.1:1653-8561 GCA_964442465.1 uncultured Laspinema sp.
TGGAAGGTTTCAATTCTTGCACAATTTGTTTCATCCCCGAGGATTCTAATTGAAAGACCCCTTCGAGGTCTCCCTTGGCTAAAATCTTGTAAGTTTTATCAATATCGTCGGGGAATTTTTTCGTACCTCTGCCTCGGACTTCCTGTGCTTTGCGTTCTTCAGCAGGAAACTGATAAGGGTCAAAGTTGAGATGTTTGGTTTCCTTGATATAGTCCAGGGTTTTCTGAATCATGGTTAAATTCTTTAACCCTAGAAAGTCCATTTTTAATAACCCCAAGGATTCTAAATCCTCCATCGGATATTGGGTAATGGTTGCGCCGTCGTTATTCTTTTGGAGGGGAACAATTTCATCTAAGCGTTCAGCAGAAATCACGACTCCGGCAGCATGAACTCCAGAACTTTTGTTGGTTCCTTCAATCCGAATGGCCATATCCAACCATTGTCGAAATTCGACTACAGTTCCATCATCTCGGGGAATTCCTTCATTTTTAACATAGGCTTCGCGAAATTCTGGGGCAGGGGATTTATCAGAAATCATCACGGCCAATTTTTCCGGTTTCCCCCGCGCCACGGGAATTAATTTCGCCATTTCATCGGATTTTTTGTAGGGAACTCCTAACACCCGGGCGACATCTTTTAACACCGCTTTGGAAGTCATGCGGTTAAAGGTGATGATTTGGGCAACCCGTTCTTTGCCGTATTTTTCGGTAACATATTGAATCACTTCATCCCGGCGAGAGATGCAGAAATCCGTGTCAATATCAGGCATGGACTTCCGTTCGGGGTTCAAGAAGCGCTCAAATAAAAGCCCATGATGTACCGGGTCAATATTGGTAATTTGCATGGCATAGGCGACGAGAGACCCGGCGGCAGACCCCCGTCCGGGACCGACAGGAATGCCGCGATCGCGTGCATATTTGATATAATCCCAAACGACTAAAAAGTACGCCGCAAACCCCATTTGTTGCAGCATTTTCACTTCATAAACCAGTCGGTCCCGATAGACTTGGGGGATTTCTTCGTAGCTTTTAACCTTAAAGCGTTCCTTCAGTCCTTCTTTGGCAATCCATTCCACATAGGTGTTAGGAGTTTCGCCGGGAGGACATTGGAAATCGGGAATCCGAGGTTCGCCAAGAATGTGGTAGGGTTCGATTTTGCTGGCAACTTCCAGGGTATTGGCGATCGCCTCTTGAATCACCTCATCAGACAAGTGATCTCTAAATAACAACGCCATCTCTTCGGCGGATTTCATATACTCCGTCCCGCTATAGCGCAGTCGCTTATCTTCGGTAATCAGCTTACCCGTCTGAATGCACAACAGCGCATCATGAGCTTCTACGTCATAACAAGAGATAAAATGGGAATCATTGGTGGCAATCAGTTTAATATTCAGTTCTCGGGCAATTTTCACCAATTCCACATTCACAATCCGGTCTTCCTGAGACCCATGATCCTGGAGTTCTAAATAATAATCATCCCCAAAGAGTTTTTTATACCATTTCGCCACTTTCCGGGCGACATCTAGTTTGTTTTGCAGAATCGCTTGCGGAATTTCTCCTCCTAAACAAGCACTGGTGACAATCAAATCTTCATGATATTGTTCTAACAGTTCTTTGTTAATACAAGGACGGGCAAAAATGCCTTTGCCGTGAATCCCTTCTAAACTGGAAATAGTGGTTAATTTAACTAAATTTTTATAGCCTTTGGTGTTTTTAGCTAACACCACTTGATGATAGCGACGGCAACGGGCTGTGGTGTCTAAGGGTTCATTAATCACATACATTTCATTGCCGATAATCGGTTTAATTCCCTTACCTCGGCAGGCTTTAATCAGTTCGATCGCCCCGTACATGACGCCATGATCCGTCAGGGCGATCGCTGGCATTCCCAACTCGATCGCCTTATCAATCAGCTTCGGAATCTGACTGGCCCCATCAAGCAGACTGTAATCGGTGTGAATATGTAGACCAACAAATGACATAACGCTCCGTTTAATTGCAGTTTGATGATGAAATGAATAGAGGTTTGATATCCAAAACTTGGGGATTTATCCCCCGTTTAGTCTTATTTTAACGCTTTTTTGAGGGATTTAGAAACAAAGTCAATCGGATTGTCAACCCCTGATTTTAAAGGTAGCCCGCACCAGCGGGCTAAATTCATGTAGCTGCACCCTTTAACCTACCTAATTATCCTAGATAGACTTCTTAGAATGGATTAAAACCCGTTATCGCAAAGATTGGATTTCATCCCGGGAAATGTTGGCAATACGTTCCCCTTCAGCAACGGCGATCAAGTCCCTCACCACTTGAAAATAGGCTTCACCGGCAATCGATGCCACATTATTATGTCCGGCATCCGGCACTAAAAAGAGGCGTTTCGGTTCTGGCGCAACTTGATAAAGCTGTTCGCTCATTTCGCTGGGAATTTCTGGATCAGCCGTCCCATGAATGAACAACACCGGAATCTTTAATTGGCTAATTTTAGCCCGAGAATCAAAGCGATGGGTCAACAATAAATCAATGGGAAACATCCAAAAATGGAAGCGATAATCCACCATTTCCCGCATGGTTGTAAACGAACTTTGGACAATTACCCCAGCGGCATTGGGTTGACGAATCGCCAAGTCAACAGCAATTGCTCCCCCGAGAGAATGTCCATACAAGAAAATCTGTTCTGGCGCTATCCCCCGGTCCTGCACTAAATAGTTCCAAGAGGTTTGTGCATCCACAAATACGGTATTCTCCGTGGGAAATGACCCCTCCGAGAGTCCATACCCCCGGTAATCAATTAACAACACGGAGAACCCTAACTGATGAAACCGGGCGGCATGATTGACATTGGCCCCAATATTCACCCCATTTCCATGTAGATACAACAGGACGCGATTACTGGGGATTTCTGACGGAATCCACCATCCATGAATCCGTTCTACCTGGCCATTTTTCTGACTCACGGGAATCCAAACTTCTTCATATTTGAGTTCCAGTTCAGCCGGAGTTGTTTCTATCACAGGTGCAGGAAAAAAGATAAACCGATTTTGCCGCAGATAGAGAAACAAACAAGCCCCGAAGTAGGCGATCGCCAAAATCCCTGCAATCAAAAGAGGTCCTTTTACAGAAGTCGGCAGTCCCATTCCACTCATGCCAATTGCAATGTCTATAGATTTGATTTGAGATCAACATGAGGATCATCACAGGTGTCCTGGATAATCCCGGCATCCTCCTTCTAAATTTGGGGTTTGCGGTTATGCCAATCCGTCGCCTGTTCGTAAGCATAAGCCACTTCAAACAGTAAATCTTCCCGCAACACATTCCCAATCATTTGCATTCCAATCGGCAATCCTTGCTCATCAAACCCACAGGGAATACTCAAAGCCGGTAACCCCCCTAAATTGACCGGAATGGTCATCAAATCCGACAAATACATACTCAAGGGGTCAGCAGTCTTTTCCCCCGCCTTAAATGCCGTAGAAGGAGCCGTGGGACAGACTAAAATATCCACCTGGGCGAACGCTCGTTCAAAATCTTCCTTAATCAGAGTCCGAACTTTTTGCGCCTTGAGATAATAAGCATCATAATACCCAGCCGAGAGTGTATAAGTCCCGATCGCAATCCGGCGCTTCACCTCCGCCCCAAATCCCTGGGCCCGCGTCTTGCCATACATCTCAATCAAACTGTCACTCTCCTCAGCGCGGAACCCATATTTCACCCCATCGTAACGGGCGAGGTTCGCCGAGGCTTCCGAAGGCGCAATAATGTAGTAAGTCGGCAACCCATAGCGGAATCGGGGACAGGATACCACCTGAATCTCCGCCCCTAACTCTTGCAACACCTCGATCGCCTTGGTAACCGCTCTTTCCACCCCTGCATCTAACCCATCCCCAAAGGTTTCCTTGATGATCCCAATCCGTCGCTGACCCTTGGGCTTTAAATTGGGTTTCACGAATTTCATATAGTCGGGGATCTTCACATTCAGACTGGTAGAATCCTTGGGATCATAGCCCGCAATATGCTTGAGCAAAATTGCCGCATCTTCTACCGTGCGCCCAAAGGGTCCAATTTGGTCCAGGGAAGAGGCATAGGCGACTAACCCATACCGGGAGACTAATCCGTAGGTGGGTTTCATCCCAACTACGCCACAAAACGATGCCGGTTGACGAATTGAACCCCCGGTATCCGAACCGAGGGCCACAATACATTCTCCCGAGGAAACCGCTGCCGCTGACCCTCCGGAAGACCCCCCGGGAACCCGGTCGAGGTCCCAAGGGTTCGAGGTGAGCTGAAATGCGGAGTTTTCCGTGGAACTCCCCATCGCAAACTCGTCCATATTGGTTTTACCCAAGATCACCGCGCCCGCCTCAATTAAGCGCTCAGTCACGGTTGATTCGTAGGGCGGCACATAGTTTTCCAGCATTCGGGATCCGCAAGTGGTGCGGACTCCCTCGGTGCACATATTGTCTTTAATCGCGATAGGAATGCCTGCGAGCATACCGATTTCTTCACCGGCAGCGATTTTAGCATCCACCCGTTTCGCTTGTTCTAAGGCGCGATCGGGTGTCACGAGTAAGAAGCTATGTAGTTTGGGTTCTAATGAATCAATCCGCTTGAGGGCTTCTTGGGTAATTTCTACCGCCGAGCGTTCTTTTCGGATTAGTTGTTTGTGTAACTCGCGGATGGATGCCATGCTCGTACCTTATGATTTCAATCTTAATATTAAGGTGACCTCAACTCGCCAGAATACCATCAAGCTGGGGGCTTGCAAATCTTTGGCGCAGCCAGGGTATCTAAACTCATGCTATATCAGAATGAACAGGCACTCCGAGGAGTTTAATACTTTGATTGACTCTATTTGTGGGAACAGTAATTGTAGGGTGGGCAATGCCCACCTTTACTTACGGTGGGCATTGCCCACCCTACAATTACTTCTGGGCAGAGATCCCCGAGGGGTAATTTTCTTCCCCTGATCCCGGGGAATTTCTGTCAGGGGGGCGATGTCGGGGCAGGGGAAGTCCAGATATTCTGAAACTATCGGATGATTTGGCCTGAAAATGAATGATTTCCCATTTGCTTGCCCTGATTCCCTTGGGCGCGATCGCCTTCCTACTCAACACCCCTAGCCCTCTCCTCGCCCTGACCCCACCCCCAGAACTCACCCTTGAGGAATCCGGGATATCCCTTTTCAGGCAATGGTAAACGCCGCCGATGATGGCGTCCAGTTGGTTCCCCTCTCAGGATTTCGCAGTCGCGAGGCTCAATCTTATGTGTTTTATGCGATCGCCGACCAACGGGGCCAAACCCTACAACAACGTGCGCGTTATGCCGCCCCCCCGGCCACAGCGAACATCATACCGGCTATGCGATCGATATTGGAGATGCATCTGCACCCACCCATGACTTGCGGGTTAGCTTTGAAAATACCCCCGCCTATCACTGGTTAACCGCCAATGCTGCCACCTTCGGATTTGAACTCTCTTTCCCTCAAAATCATCCCACCGTCAACTATGAACCCTGGCACTGGCGCTGGGTTGGCGATGCAGAAAGTCGTCAGTTATTTCACCAATCCTGGTGATGATTTAACCCATTCAATAATGTAGAGTTGATTCGCGAATCAACTCTACATTTCTCTACAGTTAACGATTTGGCGTTATTTCAGGCCACGAGGGTTCAGGCTTTCAACCCGGTTTGACATGAGCCAAATAGCAGTGGCAATCAGGCTTTTCAATCAGGGAAGCCGCCAACTGATTGAGGGCTACCGCCGCCAGTAAGCCCCCGCCCAGGGCACATTCTGTCGTGATGTAGGGCACCCCCAACTGCATCAGCCGCCGCTTTGCCCCTGGGGCATGGCTAAAGCCAATCGGTAACCCAATCACCAGGGCGGGGCGTAGCTGCTGGGTGGCGATCGCCTCACAAAGCCCTATCAACACCGATGGGGCATAGCCCACCACCCAAATATTACCCTCCACCAAGGAGGCCAACTGCCCCCGCCCCCTGGTATCATGCCAAAACTGCTGCTCTGCATCAGCGGCACTGTCGATGTGCCCGTCGTCGATCAGAGCTTGCCAGGGACAGCCCAAATGAGCCAAACGCGCCCGATCAAAACTCGCCATCACCGCCGGGACATCGGCCACTACCGTGCAACCTTGGGTTAACGCCTGCCGCGCCGCCTTAATCGCATCCGGGCTAAAGCGCACAAAGGCCGATAGCCCCACATCGCCACAGGCCAAAATCATCTGAGACAGAATATCCACCTCAATTTCAGGTCGTTGGGACAGATCGGGCAGAAGCCGTTGCAGCGCCGCCTGAAAGTCTTCCGGATGGTCCGCCACCGCCCCATCTAAGTGTTCCCACAAATCCGTCGCCAGGGTTTGAGCACTCTGGGTTTCTACATCCAGCAATCGCAACTGGGCCAGGGCCTCCGCCTGCATCGTTTGGCAAGAGCGATCGCGACCCAGCAGCCCCTCTAGGGCTGTAGCTGTCTGCCGCAATCGCACCAACTGCTGCAACACCGTCTGATACTGCTGCTGCAACTGCTCCACCAACGGCTCCACCTGGTGAGCCTCGGACGATCTGGCCAGCATTTGCTGGATGTGGGCCAACTGAAACCCCTGCTGCTTCAGGGCCACAATTCGCTGTAATCGCTGCACATCGGTCTGGCTATAGAGTCGATAGTTGCCCTCAGACCGCGCTGGCTGGGGCAGCAGCCCAATCTGGTGATAGTGCCGCACCATCCGGGGGGTCACCCCGTGGCCCACGGCTTGGGTCAGGGCTTTGATGGTGAGCGATTGAGCAAGTTGAGGGGGCATGAGCGCAGTATTGTCTTTATTACCTTGACATTAACATCAACGTTTAACATCAATAGACCTCTTGCAAAAAAAAGGATTGATCCCCCCAACCCCCCTTCTTAAGGGG